>DYIS01000122.1 GCA_020723545.1 Ktedonobacter racemifer | reverse complement strand
CACCAGGAACCCCAAAAGGGTGCTCAACCATGGTGGGGCCAGTTCCGAAAGGAAGATGGCGATGCCCAGGCTAACCGGGATGGCCAGCAACAAGGCCAGGAGCGAGGTTATGAGCGTGCCGAGGATAAAAGGCAACGCCCCCAACTCCCGGGCCACCGGGTCCCAGGTAGTAGTCGTCAGAAACCACACCCCGAACTGGGCCCGCGGCAACGCTGAGTTAATCCACAGTTCGTAGCCAACGGCTGCCACTAGCAGCAGGACCCCTCCCGCCACGGCAACAAGGAGCCACCGGAAAAGGATATCTCCGTGCTCCATCCGGCGGGCCAGGGCATCCGCCCATCCAGACCGGCCCAGCCGGTGGGCCTGAATCGTGACGGACATGTTTTCTCCAGATACTGGCAAAACTTCGCCCTCCTCGGCGGGGCCCTATCCGGGCTGGCAGAAACGGGCCGGGGGGCCTGGGGTTTCTTTACGAGTTAAGAAACTATTTGTCACCCATGGGTTTGCCCTGGCAGGTGATCTTGCTCACCCGTTCCAACACCTTGGCCTTCACGTTGTCCGCCAGCGGGGCGTAATCCAGTTCCGTGGCGAACCGGGTGCCGTCGGTCAGGCCCCACTTGATAAAGCTCGCGAGCCTTTGGGCTTTGGCACAGTCCTGCTGATCCGTGTACACCAGCAGATAGGTGTAACCCGCCACCGGCCACGACTTCGCGCCCGGCGCATTGACGATGGAGAGGGCCAACGTGTCGGGCATCTGGTCGCCGAAGTCGGCCATGGCCGCCGTGGTTGCTTCCAGGGTGGGCGCGACGATGTTGCCAGCGGCGTTCTTGACCGAGGCGGTGGGCAGCTTGTTCTGCCTGGCGTAGGCCAGCTCCACATAGCCGATGGCGCCATCGTTCTGCTGCACCGTGCCCGCTACCCCCTCGTTTCCTTTGCCGCCCAGGCCAGTGGGCCAGTTGACCGAGGTGGACGTGCCGACCTTTTCCTTCCACTCCCGGCTGACAGCCGATAGGTAATCGGTCCAAATGAAGGTGGTGCCAGAGCCGTCGGCGCGGTGCACCACAATGATGTCCTGGTTGGGAAGCTTGAGGTCAGGGTTGAGGGTTACCAGGGCCGGATCGTTCCACTTCTTGATCTTGCCCAGGTAGATCCCGGCGATGGCGTCGGCGTCCAGCTTGAGACCCTTGGTGATCCCCTTGAGGTTATACACCGGGACCACGGCGCCGGCCACCATCGGCACCATCTGGAGGCCGGGAGCCGCCTTGTATTGCTCGCCGGTGAGGATGGCGTCGGATGCGCCGAAGTCCACGGTCTTGGCTGTGACCTGCTTGATGCCACCGCCCGAACCGATGGACTGGTAGTTGAAACGCGCCGAGGGGTCCACAGAGGCGTACTCGTAGAACCAACGGCTGTAAAGCGGGAAGGGGAAAGTGGCGCCGGCGCCATTGATCAGGATCGAGCCTGCTGCCGGCGGTGTCGCGCGGATAGGGGTCGGCGTGCCCGATGCCGGGGTGGGCTTTTGGGACGGGATCGTAGGCGTTGGCGCCGCGGGGCCGCAGGCGGCCAGAGCCCCGGCCAGAAGGACCAGGAGGCCAATGGCGGGTAACCATTTCCTGTTCATCTTTTCTCCTATCTCGTTCATTATGGCCATAGTCTAGCAAAGGTTCTTTAACGCCGCGTTAACCCCATGTTAAATCTGCGTTAACGCTGTGGGTTCACGCCAGGATGGTGCGGCCTGTAAAACCGCTGCTCCTGCCGAGGCTCTTCCCAACCTGGTGGCAGGTGCGTATACCTGATGAGTGGGGTGGAGTTGCAGGTGGTGCCGGCCGAGGCAGCGTAACATTTTCTTCTAGAGTTCACCCACTGCTTGACAAACGTCCCGCAGGCTAACAAACTGCGGGACGCTCACATTCAGCCCGGCCGTCGGCATCTCCGCTGATAACTGGGTTGAATCAGAACCGCGACGCGCTCCTACAGGAGCGGCCTCCGGATGATCTTCATACAATATTCGATAATACACCTGGTGGGCGGCTTTTGTATCCTCTTGATCAACCTTGCTCGCTTCGCCCCTCACCGGACAGAGGCAGGGAGAAATAGAAGATGCTCCCCTGCCCCTCGGCGCTCTCGGCCCAGATGCGGCCGCCGTGGGCCTGGATGGTGTGTTTGGCGATGGCCAGGCCCAATCCGGTGCCGCCACCTGATCTGGACCGGTCGCCCTTGTAGAAACGCTCAAAGATGCGCGGCAGGTCCTCCGGAGAGATGCCCAGGCCGGTGTCCGAAACCGAGACCTCCACTCCCTCGGAAGAGGCCCGCATAGCAACGGTCACCTTCCTGCCGGGCGGCGTGAACTTGATGGCATTGTGCACCAGGTTGATTATTACCTGTTGCACACGGTCGCCATCGATGAATAGCTCGGGCAGTCCGGGTTCAGCCTGCACCGATAACCCTATCCCTTGGCGGCCGGCCAGAGGTTGGAGGCGTTCGGCGGCCTGCCGGACCAGTTGGACCACATCGGTGGTCTCTCGCCGCAGTGCCACCCGGCCAGACTCAATGCGGGAAAGCTCCAGTAGTTCCTGGACCAGTTGGCTGAGGCCATCCACCTCTACCTGCACCCTCCCCAGGAACATCTTTGCCGCCTGAGGATCATCGATGGCGCCTTCCTGTAACGTCTCGGTCAAGGCCTTCAAAGAGGCCAAAGGCGTGCGCAGCTCGTGGGAGACATTGGCCACGAACTCTCGACGCACCATCTCCAGGCGGCGCAGCTCGCTCAGGTCCTGGACGACCAGCACGATCTGGCCTGCCTGCTCACCAGCCAGGGGTTTCGCCGTAGCCCGAACATATCTCCAGGGTTCGCCCAGCTCCACAATCCTGGTCGAGGCACCGGGCAGGCCACGAGCGTCGTGCACCATTTGCGCCAGCTCGTGGTCGCGAACCACCTCTATGAAGGTCTTCCCCAGGGGAGCGGCTTCCCGGATACCCAGGATTCGCCGGGCAGCCGTATTGACCATGATCACCTGGTCTTGCTCGTCCACCAGCACGATGCCGTCGGCCATGTTGGCCAGAATGGCGGCCAGCCTGGCGTGTTCCTGCAAGTGCACGTCGATGGTTTCGCTGAGCCGGGAGGCCATCTGGTTGAAGGCTCCGGCCAGCTCACCGATCTCACGAGTGTCGCGGACCTGAATGCGCTGTTGCAAATCGCCCTCCGCCACGCGCTGTGCCGCCTGGATGAATTCTGCAAACGGCATGGCAATGAGGGAGGCAAGCCGCAAGGCCAACAGGGCCGCCACGGCCATGGTCAGCCCGTCGATTACCAGGAGCCCGACCGCCAGGCGGCTCAGAGCCTGGTTGACCTGGGCTGATGGAAGGGCAGCTCGAACCACGCCCAGGGTGACCTCACCGACTTGTACCGGAAGAGCCACATACATCATGTCGTAACCCAGGGTGGCGCTGTGCCGGGCGCTCTCGCCGTAGCCGGAGGATAGGGCCGCTATGACCTCAGGCCGGTTGGCGTGGTTATCCATGCGCCGCGGGTCTTCCGTCGAGTCGCCTAACACGCGGCCATCGATGGCAATCACCGTGATGCGGGCCTGGCCGTCTCGGCCCAGGGCCTTGACCAGAGGGTCTATCACCGTGGGCTCTCGTCCGTTTTGCAATGGCTCGCGCAGCGTGTTCGCCACCAGGTGGGCCTGGGACTCTAGGCCGCGGCGCAGGCTGTCCTGATAGGCACGGCCCGCTAGTCCCAGGGCCAGGAGCGACACCGAGGCCACGGCAGCCAGCACCAGGCTGGCGTAGAGGGCGACGATGCGAGAACGCAGGTTTCGGAACATGGCTGCTACTCGAACCGATAGCCAACCCCCCGGACGGTATGGATATAGGGAGGTTGATCGGGTTCCTTTTGGATCTTGGCCCTGAGCCAGCGCACGTGGACGTCCACCGTTCGGGTATCACCAGCGTAGTCGTAACCCCACACCCGCTCCAGAATGAGGTCCCGGGAGAGAGCCTGCCCCCGGTGGCTCAGGAAAAAGGCCAGGAGGTCGAATTCCTTGGGTCTCAGGGGCACCTCCTCCTGCTGGCAGGTGACCGAGCGACGATTGGGGTCCACCGTCAGGCCGCGGTAGGTCAAAGGCTGGGGGATTCTCTCTCCGGTCCGGGCCGACTCCTGGCCCTGCATCTGCGCCCGCCGCAACATGGCCTTGACTCGGGCCAGGAGCTCGCGCATGCTAAAGGGCTTGGTCATGTAGTCATCCGCTCCCAACTCCAGGCCAAGAACCTTGTCCACCTCGTCGTCCTTAGCGGTGAGCATCAGGATGGGCATCGCAGTCTCCTGGCGCAGGATCCGGCAAACGTCAAGGCCAGACAGCTTGGGCAGCATGAGGTCCAGGACCATGAGGTCCGGTCGTTCGCGCCGGGCCACGGCCAGGGCAGCCTCACCGTCGGAGGCCACGAGTACCTGATAACCCTCCCGGCGCAAATTGTATTTGATGGTCTCCACCAGGGTGGCCTCGTCATCTACCACCAACACCCTGGCCGGAGCATTGTCCGTGGACGTCGTTCTCACCTATCCTCCAGATGCCACTAGTCAAAACCTACCGAGCGCTTCGATTATAACACTGCAGGGGAAGCACTTCAATCGCCTCTTCTAGCCCTCTTGACTGAGGAATAACAATCTGCTATACCACGTATGTCCTGGTCCATGCTAGGGAGATCTCGGAACGCTTGCTCCAGGCCTAAGAGGGGTTGACCAAGCCCTTGATCCAGGACATGTGCTGGCACGGGGGCTTCGAGAAAACGAGGCTGGAGGGCCTGCGCCAGATGCTCGACGAGGGCGACCAGGCCTTGCGTGACCGCCTCGGCGCACCCACGGGCTGGCGGGAGGCAATCGGATGATCCTCAAGAATCTCTTCCGGCGCAAGACACGCAGCGCCTTGACCATAGTAGGCATCGCCATCGGCGTGGCCGCGGTGGTGGCCCTGGGGGCCATGGCCGAGGGCATCATTAACAGCTATTCCAAACTGCTCACCTCCAGCGGCGCCGACCTGATCCTGTCTCAGAGCGACGCGGCCGACCTTCTCCTCTCCGCCGTGGACGAGGATATCGGGCCCAAGGCGGCGGCCATCGCTGGCGTGGACCAGGTGGCCGGGCTCATCGTCAGCGCCGTGACCACGCCCCAGTTGCCCTATTTCCTGGTCTTCGGCCTGGACCCCAGCGAGTTCGCCATCCGGCATTTCAAGATCACGGAGGGCCAGCCGCTGCGGGGCCCACGCCAGATGCTCCTGGGCAAGGCGGCTGCCAGCAATCTGAAAAAGCGCGTCGGCGATACCCTCAAGGTGTACAACGTGGCCTATCGCATCGTGGGCATCTACGAGACCGGCGCGGGCTTCGAGGAGGGGGGCGGGGTCATCAGCTTGAAGGAGGCCCAGGAGATCTTCAAGAAGCCCCGCCAGGTCACCTTCTACCAGGTCAAGACAAAACGCGCCGACCGGACGGCGGCGGTGCAGCGCGAGCTGGAGCGGCGCTTCCCCAGGCTCACCGCCTCCCGCTCCGCCGACTACGCCGAGCAGCAGCAGGAGATGCAGCTCTTTCGCGCCTTCGGCTGGTTCATCGGCTTCCTGGCCGTCCTGGTGGGCGGCCTGGGCATGATGAATACCATGCTCATGAGCGTCTTCGAGCGCACCAGGGAGATCGGCGTGCTCAGGGCCGTGGGCTGGCGACGGGGGCGGGTGCTGCGGCTCATCCTGGTCGAATCGTTTGCTCTCAGCATCCTGGGCGGGCTGACCGGCATTGCCTTGGGCATCGTCCTGACCCAGGCGGTCAGTCAGGTGCCCGCCGTGGGCACGCTCGTGCAGGGCTCGTACTCGCCGGGGCTCTTCGTCCAGGCCATGGCCGTGGCCCTGGTCCTGGGGGCCCTGGGTGGGCTCTACCCGGCCTGGCGGGCGGGGCGGCTGGAGCCGGTGGAGGCGATGCGCTACGAAGGGGGGACGGCTACAGCTTCCTATGACAGACTAAGCAGATGGCGATGGCTATTGGCGAATCCGCTTAGTCCATTGCTGCAACCCATGGTCAGCATGTCCCTGCGCAACCTCTTGCGCCAGCGCACGCGGACGCTCTTGACCCTATTGGGCATCGGCCTGGGAGTGGGGCTGGTGGTGGCCCTGAGCGCCATGGCCGACGGCTTTGTGGTCCAGTTCACGGCCATGAGTACCAGTAGCGGCGACCTGACAGCCATGGAGGCCAAGGCCTCGGACCTGTCGCTCTCGGCCATTGACGAGAAGGTGGGCCGCTGGATGGCCGCGTTACCGGCGGTGGAGCATGTCTCCGGGATGATCCTGGGGGTGGCCACCATGCCGGGTACGCCGTATTTCCTGGTCATGGGCCTCGACCCCGGGGGGTATGCCATCCGGCACTTCACCATCACCCAGGGCGACCGACTGCGGGGTCCCCGGGAGATCATCGTCGGCAAGGTCGCGGCCAAGAACCTGAAAAAGCAGGTGGGCGATACGCTGAAGATCCTGGGCAGCACCTACCGCATCGTGGGCATCTACGAGACGGGGACAGGATACGAGGATGGCGGCGGAGTGATATCTCTCAAAGAGGCCCAGAACGTTTTCAGGCGGCCGAATCAGGTGAGCTTCTACGGCATTAAACTGCGCCAGGGAACCAACGCCGAGGAGACCAGGCAGCAGATCCAGGGCCGCTGGCCCCAGGTGGCCGTCTCCAGGTCGTCGGAGTTCGCGGAGAAGACCAACGACATCCAGACAACCCGTACCATAGTCAACGCTCTCTCCTTCATCGCCATCCTGGTGGGCGGCGTGGCCATGACGAACGCCATGCTCATGGCCGTCTTCGAGCGCACGCGGGAGATCGGCACGCTCCGGGCCCTGGGATGGCGGCGACGACGAGTGCTCCTCATGATCCTGCGGGAATCGTTGCTTTTAAGTTTCCTGGGCGGGCTGGCCGGCATCGCCCTGGGGGTGGGGCTCAACTGGCTCGTCACCCTGGCCCCCGCCGTCGGCGAATGGTTGGCCGGCAGCTACTCCTTGCGACTCTTCGGCCAGGCCCTAGGGATCGCCCTGGTCCTGGGGACCTTGGGCGGGCTCTACCCGGCCTGGCGGGCCGCCAATCTCTCGCCGATTGAGGCGTTGAGGTACGAGTAGACAAGGGGCAGGGGGGAATCGAATCCTCTCTCAGGAGGCAGGAAGATGCAGCGGAGAATTGCCGCCGGGTTGGCGGTGCTGGCGGTCCTGGCGTTGGGGTACTTGGGGGTTAGCCGCGGTCTTAGGACGGGGGCTAACGTCATACCAACGCCGGCGGTGTCTGGGAACGAGACGGACAAGATCGTCTCCGCCTCGGGGACGCTCCTGCCAGCGAAGCGTGCCAACCTGGCCTTCAAGATCCCGGGCCTGGTCAAGCGGGTGCTGGTGAACGCCGGCGACACAGTAAGGGCGGGCGACGTTCTCCTCCAGCTCGAGGCCCCCGACCTGGAGGCGGCCGAAGCCCAGGCCAAGGCGGCGGCCAATGCCGCCCAGGCCAATCTGACCCAGGCCAGGGCTGGGGCCACCAGGGAGGAGATCGCCATCGCCGAAGCCAACGTGCGGGTGGCCCGAGCCCAGCTCGACAATCTCAAGGCCGGGGCCACCGCTCAGG
>DYIS01000121.1 GCA_020723545.1 Ktedonobacter racemifer | reverse complement strand
AACAGGTCCTTCATCGTTTGCTCGAACGGGATCTGCGGCGCCCAGCCGGTCTGGTTGCGGAATTTAGTGGTGTCGGCCCAAAGGATCTTTACATCCGAGGGCCGTAGCCGGCCAGGGTCTTGCACCACTGTTACCTTCACCGTGCTCAGCGAGAGCAGGATGTCCAGCATCTCCTGGATGGTGCGGGTCGTTCCAGAGCCCACGTTGTAGACCTGGCCGGGTTGGCCCTTGTCCAGGGCCAACCAGTAGGCTCGCACCATATCCCGCACGTCGGTCCAATCTCGTTTCGACGAGATGTCGCCCACGTGGACCACCGGCTCACGCTTGCCCTTCTCGATCTCCGCAATCTGTTTGGCAAAGGAGCTGGTGCTGAATACCTGACCCCGGCGTGGGCCGGTGTGGTTGAAGCCCCGGGTGACCACGGTTTTAAGACCATAACTTTTGAAGTACTGCCAGGCCAGGAGCTCCTGAGCTACCTTGCTCACTGCATAGGGGCTCAGGGGCCGCAGGGCATTGGTTTCCTTCATGGGCACCTCATCCGGGTGCACCAGACCATACTCCTCGCTGGACCCAGCGATGTGGATCATGGGATCCAGGCCGGCCTCCCGCACTGCCTCAAAAAGATTGATCTGGCCGATAACGTTAGTCTGAAAGGTCTCCACCGGGGCATTCCACGAGGAGAGCACGAAACTCTGGGCCGCCAGGTGGAAAATGCGCTCCGGCTGCACGGAGGATATGAGCTTTCTCACCGAGTACGAGTCGGCCAGCTCGCATTGCAAAAGGTTGACCTGGCCAGCCTTGGCGAGTCGGTCCAACTCTCCCGGGCCAGTGATCTTCTCCTCCACCAGGACATTCAGCTTGCCCTGTCTTCTTAGATCGTTCAGGTTATCCAAGCGACTCCGCCAGCGGCACGAGCCGTATACCTCCACATCGCCCCGGGCCAGAAGGTATTCCCCCAGGTAGCTGCCGGCAAAACCGGTGATGCCGGTGATCAGGACCTTCATTTTTCCTCCTATAGATACCTAAGCTTCTTCTCTTGCTTAAGCTTGTTGACTAGGATCTTCACGTCCTGGGCCCGTTCCCGAGGGCAGATCAGGATCGCATCACCGGCGTCCACGATTATTGTGTCCCTCAGGCCGATGGTGGCGATGAGTCGCTGAGGAGGCCCATACACCAGGCAGCCGGTAGTATCGTAGCCCACGTGATGGCCCACCACCACGTTGTTCTCGCGGTCGGCGGGCAGGAGGTCGGCCAGGGTGGCCCAATCCCCCACGTCGCTCCAGCCGACATCCACCGGGATCACCGCCGCCCGGTCGGTGCGCTCCATCACCCCGAAGTCGATGGTCTCGTCGGCCACCCCTTTCCAGATGCGTTTCAACGTGGGCTCCCACTTCTCAGTGCCCAGGCTTGGCTCCAGTCCCAGTAATTGGCGATGTAGGTCCGGAAGGTGTTTGGCGATCTCCTCCAGGATCACGTCGTTGCGCCAGATGAAAATGCCGCCGTTCCAGAAGTAAGAGCCACTTCTCAAATAGCGTTCAGCGGTCTCCCGGTCTGGCTTCTCGCTGAATTGGGCCACCTTGAAAACCTGGTGCCCATTGTAACTCCCCAGGAGATCGCCCCGGCCGATGTAGCCGTAACCGGTTTGCGGCGAAGATGGCCGCATCCCCAGGACCACCAGATATCCCTGCCGGGCCACCTCCTCAGCGGCGACCAGGGCCTGGCGGAACGCCGCCGCCTTGGCGATGAGGTGATCAGCAGAGAGGACGGCCACCACGTCGTCAAAGTCTATGCGCTTGATATACAGGGCCGCCAGGCCGATACAGGGCGCTGTGCCATGGCCCTCTGGCTCCACAATGATATTGCCCCGGGGGACTGCCGGTAGCTGCACGGCTGCGATGTCGGCATAGGCCGAGTTGGTCACCACGAAGATATCGCGCTGCGAGATCAAAGGTTGAATGCGATTTATCGTCTCCTGGAGCATGGTGTTCTTGGCTACGATATCCAGGAGCTGCTTGGGCCGACTTAAGCGGCTGCGGGGCCACAGGCGCGTGCCGCTGCCGCCGGCCAGGATCACGGCCTTCATCGCTTTAACTCACCCACTCGAGTTTCCGCCGATGTCCGAGCGAACACGGTCTCGCCAGTAGTCGAGCACTGCCGCTAAGCTATCTCTCAACGGCATCTCTGCTCGCCACCCGGTCAGAGCCCGGAACTTAGAGCAGTCGCTCAACAGGACCGCTACATCGGAATCGCGCAACCGAGCCGGATCAACCTCCACGGCAAACTGCAGGGGCGACATGGCCAGAAGGTTATCCAGGACTTCCCGGATAGAGTACGTGCGCTCTGCGCCCAGGTTGTACACCTCCCCGGGCTCCCCCTGGGTGATCGCCAGGAAGTAGCCGCGCACCATGTCGCGCACGTCGCTGAAATCCCGTCGGGGCGTCAGGTTGCCCACCTTAACCACCGGAGCCCTGAGGCCGGCCTCGGCCTCGGCGATCTGCTTCGCAAAATTGGCGGTGACGAAAGCGTCGCTTTGCCGGGGCCCGATGTGGTTAAAGGGCCGCAGGCGTATTACGGGGAGCCGGTTAGAAAGGAAATACTGGTAACCCAGATGGTCTTGGGCGATTTTGCTCACCGCATAAGGGCTCAAGGGACGCAGGGGATTGGTCTCTTTCACCGGCAGCTCGTGAGGGTATACCAAGCCGTATTCATCCGCCGAGCCAATCACAAGCACCCTGGGTTTCTGCTCTAAGGCGATCGCCGCCTCCAACACATTTAGCTGGCCCAGGATATTATTCTGCAGGGTCTTGGCAGGGTCCGTAACAGAAAGGGCCACTGCAGCCTGGGCCGCCAGGTGGAAAATAAACTCCGGCTTAATCTCGCTGATCGCCGGTTTCACCTTCCGTTCGTCGGTGATATCACCCTCATGGAGATGGATCACATTCTGAAGATGGGCGATGTGGTGGGTGACATGGTCAAGATGGTAGAGGCCATGGATCTCCCAATCGGTATTTCCCAGGAGGTATTCGGCCAGATGGCTGCCGGCAAAGCCGGAGACCCCGGTGATCAGAGCCTTCAAAATAGAGCTGGTTCTCCTTCAGGTGCGCTATGTGTCAGGCGTGCTACATGTGGGCTAGCCCGAAGGCCTCCGGTGGGCCCAGGTGCCCTAACTCGGGCTATACTATAGCCGATTCAATACCAAAAAGCAACCGCACTACGGGCCGACGAGTGATATGCGTCCTTCCATTTCAACCTCGTCGATCACGCCCACGATGATCGAAAGGATCGGAGCATCAGGAATCTTCACCACTTGGCGGGCGGAGTTGCCCTCACGAACCACCAGGACCAGGTCCTCAGGCCCGGCCTGGGCAGCATCCACGGCAATAAAGGAGTCGCCGCTTGGCTCGCCTTGGGGGTTCAGGGGCTGAACGATAAGAAGCTTTTTAGCCTGGTAGTCTTTGTGTTTGACCGTGCAAACTATGTTCCCGATGACCCTTCCAATGACCATTGGCGCTTTTCCTATCCGGGCCCTCTGGCCTTCAGTTTGCCCCTGGTCTCCAGCTCCACCATATCCACGATGCCACAGATGGCCAGGTCGGTGGGGGTCCACTTCTCAGGCAGGGCTAATGATGCCTCTCGGGCCCTGACCAGGAAGACGATGTCGCCGTGCCCCGCGGTGCCTGTGCCGTCGGCGGCGATCTGGGGTTCGCCCCGGGGCTTCAGGTCATGGCCCAGGGGCTGAACTATCAGGAGCCGGATGCCCTTGAGCCCCTCATTTTTCCGTGTGGCCACCAGCGTGCCGATAACTTTTCCCAGGTACATGCCCAAATCCTAACAGAGCTTCTGTCTCATGTCCTCATGCAGCGCGGGAATGACCACGCTGCGCACCAATAGACCCTGTTCCTTGGCTAGCAGAGTCCCAGCAGCCACCGAGGCCTCCACATTGCTGACATCGCCGATCATCAAGACGAAGGACTTTCCGCCCAGGCCATTAGCCAGACGGATCTCGGTCAAAAGCACGTCGGCGGCCTTGGCTGCGGCATCGGCAGCAACAATGGTGGTAGCCACCGTGACGGTCTCGATAATGCCCAGGGCTTCCACATAGTCGGCTTCCACCGCGCCGGCGATGGCTGGGAACAGCGAAAGGTGCACGTTGGGTAGGAGCAGCTTATCCACCACCGCGTCGCCGCCCGTTTCCTCGCCGGCCCGCATGGACTCCGTGACCGCGTCCACATCGCCGGTGATCAGCACGATGAATTTCCCGGGACACACCGGCCGGGCATCCAAGAGCTCCACCAAGGCCTTCTTGACCATGGCGTCCCCGGCCTGAATGCCCGCCGCTATGCTATTGAGTTCGAGCAACCCTATTGCCGGTTCCATCGTCCCTCCACTCCCAATCTAATCACCGCGGGTCACAATGGGGTCATTCCTCAATCACCACCTGCCGGCCTTCCACCACTTCCCTCACCGTCCCCCGTATGGACGCGTGGACATCGGCCCCCAGTTTCCCTTCTGGGACCTGCCCAATGAGGTCTCCCGGCCTCACCTTGTCCCCCTGCTTAACCGTGGGTTGGGCGGCAACGCCGGTGTGCTGCTTTAGCGGTATGGTCACTCGCCCGGGACGGACCGGGCTTTCGTCCAAAGGAACCGGGAGGTCCCGGTAGCGGGTCAGGCCCAGCTTGTCCATGAGCCGATGGGTGGGCACTCGGCGGCCATCGAACATATCATGGACCTTCAGGTCACTGCGGCGGTGTCGAGTATTGACCCAGCCCGAGGCCTCCAGGTTGCGCTTAACAGCTTTGTAATAGGCCATGGGCGATAGTTCCAATGGACAGGCGTAGGCCTCGCACAGGCGGCACTCGCAGCACAGCACCGCCGAGGTGATGTTGTCGGTGGGCTCGCTGGAGGCGTAGTTCAGCGAGCGCATGATCTCGTGCGGGAAAAGACGATGACCCAACAGGCTCCTGGGGCACAGATCCGTGCAATCCCGGCATTGGTCACAGGTGGATTTTCCCCGGCGGAGGCTGGTGCGCAGGGACTCGCTCATCCGTCGTACCACGGCGTTGTCCTTGGGCAGCACGATGATCCCCCCCAGGGTCTTGGTGACCGGCGCATCAAGGTCACTAGCCAGCCTTCCCATCATTGGCCCGCCCAGAACCACCGCGTAGTCGGAGCCAGTTCTCCCCTGGGCTACTTTGATCCCTCCAGCCAGCCGGATAGCCTGGGCCAGGCTCGTTCCCACCGGCAATCTCAGCGTTTTCGGACTATACACCTCGCCAGTCACGGTCACGTAGCGATGCGTCACCGCCTGGCCCTGCATGGCCTCAGCGATATTCACCAGGGTACACACGTTCTGCACCACCACGCCCACGTGCAAAGGTAGCCCCCCCTCGGGCACCAGACGACCCGTCGTCTCGTAGACCAGCACGAATTCGTCACCGGCCGGGTAGTAGCTCCCTATCAGATGCACCGAAACGTTGGGGTAGCGACTCGCGGCAGCCCGGATGGCCTCCACCGCTTTCTTATACTCGGCCTTGAGCGCAACGATGCCCTTTCGGGCCCCGGTGGCCTGCATTACCAGGCTAAGCCCCTCCACCACGGCGCCAGCCTTGGCCGCCATGATGTGCTGGTCCACCTTCAGGAGCGGCTCGCATTCCGCGCCATTGGCCACGGCAATCTCCACGGAAGAGGAGACCTTCACATGAGTGGGAAAACCGCCGCCTCCGGCCCCGACGACGCCCGCCTTCCGGGTGGCGTCAACGATCTGGTTAGACATGAATTATACGATCCTAAACGCGTCCACCAGCGTACACCGACGCACCCGGGAGAAGTCCTTGGCCGAGGTCAAGCCCTCACCCGTAGGGCTGGCAATGGAGAACGAGGCATAGCCCTCGCCTCCGAAGCCCAGGCCGGCGAGAGATGGCGCGTTCTTGACGAAGATGCTGGTGTTTATCAGCCGGGCCATTCGGCTCAGATTGTCGATGTTCTTGGAATGCATCACTGCGGTGTGGCCGTTGCCCAGCTCGGCCTCCACGCCCAGGTCGATGGCTTCCAGGGCATTGCGGACCCGGACCAAAGGTATCACTGGCATCAGTTGCTCGGTCCAGAACAAGGCATCGTCCTGGTCCGTCTCGGCCAGGACGATCTTGATCTCATCGCCCACGGAGATACCGATCTCCCTCAAGATGATGCCGGCGTTCTTGCCCACGAAATCCTTGTTTATCACTCCCTCCCGGCGGGGCCCCCGGTCTTCCTTCAGGATCACCCGCTTAAGCCGCTCCAGTTGCCAGTGGGTGATCTCGAAGGCGCCATGCTGTCTCAAGGCGGCCTTAAGCTGGTCGACGATGGCCTCTACGGCAATGATCTCCTTCTCCAGCACACACACTACGTTATTGTCAAACGAGGCGCCGATCACAATGTCTCGGGCCGCCTGCTCGATGTCGGCGGTTTCGTCCACCACCGCCGGTGGGTTGCCCGGGCCAGCGCAGATGGCCTTCTTTCCGGAGTTCATGGCGGCCCTCACTACCCCCGGCCCCCCGGTGACCACCAGGAGGCGGACCCCGGGATGGTGCATCAACTCCTGGGCAGTCTCGATGGTGGGCTCAGTTACCGAGGTGATGAGGTTCGGTGGCCCACCCGCGGAGACGATGGCCTCATTAAGAATACGGATCGTTTCCAGTGACACGCCCTTGGCATTGGGATGAGCATTGAACACCACGCCATTGCCAGCGGCGACCATGCCGATGGCGTTGCAGATAATGGTAGAAGTAGGGTTAGTGACCGGGGTTATCGCTCCAATGACGCCGTATGGCGCCCTCTCCACCAGGGCCAGGCCGCGATCGCCGGTCCAGACCAGTGGCTTGAGGTCCTCGGTCCCCGGAGTCTTGTTGGCCACCAGGAGGTTCTTCTTGACCTTATCCTCCCAGCGGCCCAGGCCAGTCTCCTGCCAGGCCAGCTTGGCCAGGTACTCGGCGTTGTCTCGGACTGCCTGGCGCATGGCGGCGACGATCATCTCCCGGCTTTCCAGCGTCAAGTCACTCAGGTGCACCTGGGCCTTCCCCGCTGCCCTCACCGCTGCGTCGATGGTAGGAAAGCCGCGGGCTTGTTCTCCTGGCCTGGCAACATCACGCCAAGAGACGGCTGGCAACTCAGGCCTGGCCCGGCGCCCCTCCTCTTCGCCCAGCCGGGCTACCACTCTGCCCACGATGGACCTGATTCGCTCTTCCTCTGGGTCCACCACTTATATCCTCCAGGCCAGAAGAAAACAGGTAACGGATTAAAGATATCGCGCGATTCCCGCTTCACTCCTCGCGACACGCGCATTGCCCTCACCCGTCACTCTACTTTCTGATATTTCACCACGCCATCCACTTCCCAGGTATCCACGATGGCCATGATCACCGCGTCCACCGGGCGGTTCTCGGTGATCTTGGTCTGGCGCGCGGAGGAGCCGGTGGCGAAGAGGATCACCTCACCCAGCCCGGCCCCCACCGAGTCCACGGCCACCACGTAGCCGCCCGTGGGCTTGGCCTCGATGTCCAACTGCTTACAGAGGAGAAATTTCACCCCCTCCAGCTTCTCGTCCTTGCGGGTGGCAACCACCGTCCCCACCACCTTGGCGATGAGCATGTCGCGTTACTCCTACAAGTGTTTACAACGGCAAATGGGGCAAGATTTTTACCGCAAAGACCGCTGAGGGCGTAGAGTTAAAGGAAAA
>DYIS01000120.1:1929-7728 GCA_020723545.1 Ktedonobacter racemifer | reverse complement strand
GTTGACGTGGGCGAACCGGGACAGGGCGTCCAGGTCATTCAGCTCATAGCGGTTGAAACAGAGGCCCAGGAAGCGCCTGTACGGCAGGTTTTCCACCACGATGGTGGGCTTGACCGTGGCCTGATAGTCTGCCAGTTCGTGCACCAGCCATTCTCGATAGTGCCTCTGAGGGCGGAAGGGCAGCGGGATGGCGAAGGCTCTCTCCTGAAAGGATGGCGCATAGATCCAGACGTGGGCCATCCCCATGGGAAGGTGAACCACCACCGCCCGGGCCCCCACTGCCTCGGCCAGGGCCACGGTCCGTTTGACGCGGCTGATCTGATCTCTCTCCCAACCTTGAACCCTGGGGACGAAGGGGCTGTGCACGGCGACGACGGGAATGGCATGTTCCCTCTGGAGCCGGTTCAGGTAGTCCGCCTGGCGGGTGTCCCAGCGATCGTCCACCAGGACCTCCACCCCCTGGAAACCGGCCTCCTTGGCCAGGGAAAAGGCCCGGCCCAGGCCGTAGCTGTACAGGGAGCCAGTTGAAAGCGCAATCATACCTTGCTTTTGTCCTTGTTCACATCAAAATGGCTGGGCCCGGGGCCCAGCCGCTAGATAGCCGACTGTTGCCCGTTAGTTCTTCTTGAAGCCCACGAAATAGCGTCCTTTGTTTCCCGTATCGGCAAACGATATAGGGCCCACGGCAGGCGAGAGCGCCGTGCGATCGGAGGCCGAACGGTACACCCTCAGATACCAGTCTCCGGGCTGGTCCCGGAATTGGCCTGGGAGTTCGAACTTGAAGTTGGTGCTCAACTTCTACTCCTTGAATCGTATTTCAAGACAACGCTATTATATCAAGTCGGGGGTCTGTCTGCAAGGAAGAAGCCGCCGGCGCAGCACCTCTCCAGATGCTCAGCCACCAGGTTCCTGGCCAGCTTTGCCAGCCCGCTCTGGACCTGGAGCCAGCGGATGTTGGGGTCGCTGAGCCGGAACCAGTTGTACTGGTGGCGGACGAAACGGTGGGTGCGGTGCTTGATCATTTGAACCGCCTCCCCCAGGCTTATTTTTCCCTGGAGATAGCGTCCGACCTCCCCATAGCCTAGCCCGGACATAGCCGGCAGATCAAAGCCGTAGCCGCGGGCGGCCAGCCCCCTCACCTCGTCTACCAGGCCCAAAGCGATCATCCGGTCAACCCTCTCGTCTATGCGCCGATATAGGTCTCCCCTCTCCATGGTCAGGCCCAACATCAGCGCCGCGTATAGGGGTGGCTCCCGGCGCTGCCAGTGAGAGAACGGCACCCCGGTGGCCCGGTAGACCTCCAGGGCCCGTACCACCCTTCTTACATTGCGAGGGTCAACCCTGCCGGCCGCTTGAGGGTCCACCTCCATGAGCTTCTGGTGTAACCATTCCGCACCACGGCTGCGGGCCAGTGCCTCCAACTCCTGGCGCAGCTCCGGATCGGGCGGTATTTCGGGAATACGCAGCCCTGACGTGATAGCAGTTATGTAAAGGCCTGAGCCCCCTACCAGAAAGGGTAGATGCCCCCCACGAAAGATCTCGTCTATGGCCTGGTACGCTAACCTTTGGTAAAGAGCCAGGCTGAAATCCTGGTCCGGGTCCACCACGCCGATGAGGTGATGGGGCACCCGAGCCCGGTCTTCCCGAGAGGGCTTGCCGGTGCCGATGTCCATGTAGCGGTACACCTGCCGGGAGTCAGCGGAGACGATCTCTCCCCCGAGGGACTCGGCCAACTCCAGGGCCAGGGCGCTCTTCCCCACAGCAGTGGGGCCGACTATGACGATCAGCGCCGGCAGCGGCTTGCGTTCGATGGCGTTCTCCTGTGAGGCTTGGTAGGCCGGGGCTAGCTTACTTCATCGTCCCCTGGGTGTCAAGGGTGGACACTCGAAGATTGGCTGTGCTATAATCCAGGCGTGGGCCTGCCGGAGGACAGGGCCAGCCAGGTCCTGAGCGGCAATGCCCAACGCCTCCTACGGCTTTGACTTCCCTTTGGAGGGTGTGGTGGAAGAACCGGTCCGCTGTTTCGTGGCCATTGAGCTCAACGAAGAGGCGAGATCGGCCCTGGCGGCCCTTCAGGTCAGGCTGAAGGGCGCCGATAGGACGGCGGCCCAGGCCGTGAAGTGGGTAGCTCCTCAGAGCATTCACCTGACCCTGAAATTCCTGGGCCAGTTGCCCGGGGCCAGGGTCCAGGCCATCGTCGAGGCCCTCCGGAACGCCTGCTGGGGATGCGAGCCCTTCGAGTTGAGCCTGGCCGGGGCTGGCTGCTTCCCCAATCCCCAAAGTCCCCGGGTCCTCTGGGTGGGCCTGGAGGGCGACCTGGAGCGTCTGGCCTCCCTGCAGCAGGCCGTGGAAGGTGCCCTGGGGAAACTGGGCTTCCCGCCAGAAGATCGCCCCTTCAAGCCTCATCTGACCCTGGGGCGAGTACGGGAGACGGCTGGCAAAGAGGAACGCCGCCGCCTGGGTTTGGCCACCAGGGCCTTGCCGGGGATGGAGGGGACGAAGGTCCCGGTGGCCGCGGTCAGCCTGATACGCAGCCACTTGCGTCCGGAGGGCGCGGTCTACGAAAAGCTGGCGGAGCTTTCTCTCCAGCCGTGACACTTTGAAAGAAAAGGGACAAGCCATGATTTTCGTAGCGGTGGTGGGTGAGGGCCGGTGCACCAGCGAGAACTATTCCCTGGCCGAGGCGGTGGGGTGTCTCCTAGCCCAACGAGGCACGGCGGTGGTCTGCGGCGGGCTAGGTGGGGTGATGGAGGCGGCCTGCAAGGGAGCCAGGTCTGCTGGTGGGCTGACCATCGGCATACTCCCCGGCGTTTCCGCCCAGGAGGCCAACCCCTACGTGGACGTCCCCATCGTCACCGGGCTGGACCAGGCCCGCAACGTCATCGTGGTGCGTTCGGCCCAGGCGGTGATCGCCGTAGGCGGGCTATACGGGACCCTGTCGGAGATCGCTTTTGCCTTGAAACTGGGCATCCCGGTGGTGGGGCTGGGCACGTGGCAGATAGCCAAAGAGGGCAGGAGGATCGCGGACATCGTCGAGGTGAGCACGCCCGAGGAAGCGGTGGAGACTGCCCTGCGCCTGGCGGGCGCTCATCGGTAGCTGGCCCATTGCCAGCCCTATAGCCGAACAGACACAGGAGACACTGCCATGCTTTTTGAGGATCGCCAGCAAGCGGGGGCACTCCTGGCCCGGAAACTGGAACATCTCCGGGGCAAGGACGTGCTGGTGTTGGCGCTGCCCAGGGGCGGCGTGGTGGTGGGCCACCAGATCGCCCGGGCCATGCAGGCCAGCCTGGACGTGTACATTGCCCACAAGATCGGCGCACCATTCAACGAGGAACTGGCCATCGGCGCGGTGGCCAGCGACGGCACCATCGTCCTCGACGATGTGCTCATCGCTCAGTTAGGGGTTACTTCCAGCTACCTGGGGCGGGAGATAGAACGGCAGAAACGGGAGATCCAGCGGCGCCTGGAGTGCTACCGCGGAAAGAAGCCCCCACCCGCGGTCGAGGGTCGGATCGTCATCCTGGTGGACGACGGCGTGGCCACCGGGGCCACCACCAAGGCGGCCCTGCGAGCCCTGCGCAAACAGAATCCGGCCAGGCTCATCCTGGCCGTGCCGGTGGGCCCGCCGGATGCCATCCAGCGCCTGGAGCAGGAGGCCGACCAGGTGGTCTGCCTGTCCACGCCGGAACCATTCTGGGCCGTGGGCCGCTTTTTCCTGGACTGGGCACAGATCTCCGACGCCCAGGTGGTGCGCCTGTTGGAGGACGCCGCAAGGCCGGCTCGGCCCGGGGCAGGCCCCTCTGCCGATTGAAAAAATGGTTGATAAAGCCATTGACTTTGCCCGACTTTTATGGTAATATTCCCCGCAATATCGAAAAGGCGCTGAGCAGGACGAGTAGCTGCCAACGCGCGGTCCAGAGAGTTGGGGCCGGTGGAAGCCCGACACCGTGGCCGGCAGTGAATGGACCTGGGAGCCGCAAACCGAAAAGGCGAAGTCCCTTCGCTCCGAGTAGGCTTTGCCGGAATTACCACCGTTATCAGGGTGTAGGGTATCAGGCGCTCGTCGAAGCGCGCTCGTACCCGCAAGTGAGCGAGGCTATGCTATCACCATAGCCTAATCAGGGTGGCACCGCGAGGATTTACCCCTCGTCCCTCTTTCGGGACGGGGGGTCTTTATTTTCCCCGTGGTTCCGGAGGCACAAAACGTATGGAGGAGGATGTCATGGACGAGACCAAGGTTCAACTCAGCGAGAGGGAAATGCCCAGGGAATGGTACAACATCGCAGCGGACATGCCAGAGCCACCAGCACCGGTGCTACACCCGGGGACCGGGCGACCCATCGGCCCGGCCGACCTGGCCCCACTCTTTCCCATGGAGCTGATCGGCCAGGAGGTAAGCCAGGAACGGCACATCCCGATCCCGGAGGAGGTCCAGGCGGTGTATCGGCTGTGGAGGCCCACGCCCCTGTATCGCGCCCGGCGTCTGGAGGCGGCTTTGGACACCCCAGCCCGCATCTTCTACAAGTATGAGGGCACAAGCCCAGCGGGCAGCCATAAGCCTAATACCGCCGTGGCCCAGGCCTATTACAACAAGAAGGAAGGTGTCAAGCGGCTTACCACGGAGACCGGCGCCGGCCAGTGGGGCTCGGCCCTGGCCATGGCCTGCAACTTCTTCGGCCTGGAATGCAAGGTCTACATGGTCAAAGTCAGCTACCACCAGAAGCCCTACCGCCGGGTGCTCATGGAGACCTGGGGCGCCCAGGTAGTGCCGAGCCCCAGCCAGGACACCAACGCCGGCCGCGGGATCCTGGCCCAGGCTCCTGGTTCGCCCGGCTCTTTGGGCATAGCCATCAGCGAGGCGGTGGAGGACGCGGCGTCCCGGGAGGATACCAAATACTCCCTGGGCAGCGTGTTGAACCACGTGCTCCTGCACCAGACCATCATCGGCCGGGAGGCCCGGGCCCAGATGGAGAAGGCCGATGCCTATCCTGATGTCGTCATCGGCTGTGCGGGCGGGGGAAGCAACTTCGCGGGCATAGCCTTTCCTTTTCTCAGGGACCGGTTTGCCGGGCGGGCGATCCGCTTCATCGCCGTGGAGCCCGAGGCCTGCCCCAGCCTCACCCGGGGCGTGTACGCCTATGACTTTGGCGATACGGCCATGATGACGCCACTGGTCAAGATGTACACTTTGGGCCACACCTTCGTGCCCGCCGGCATCCACGCTGGAGGCCTGCGCTACCACGGCATGGCGCCCCTGGTGAGCGCCCTGTACCAGCAAGGGGCCATCGAGGCCGTGGCCTGCGGGCAGCGGGCGGTGTTCGAGGCCAGCGTCCTCTTCACCCGCACCGAGGGCATCGTCCCGGCCCCCGAATCGGCCCACGCCATCCGGGTGGTGGTGGACGAGGCCCTGAAGAGCAAGGCGGAGGGCAGGAGCAAGACCATACTGTTCAACCTGAGCGGTCACGGCCACTTTGACCTGGCGGCTTACGAGCAGTACCTGGCCGGCGAGCTGGAGGACTACTCCTATCCGGTGGAGAAGGTGCGGGAGGCCCTGGCTACGCTTCCCAAGGTAAGCTGACCCAAGTTGAACGTTAAACGTTGAACGTTCTAACGTGGAACGTTCTATAGAGCATCCCAATGAAATACCTGCTTTTGATCGGCGATGGCATGGCCGACCGGCCCATCCTTGAGCTAGGGGGAAAGACTCCCCTTCAGGTCGCCTACAAGCCGACCCTGGACCGCCTATGCGCCTGGGGCGTGACCGGCCTGGCCCGCACCATCCCCCTGGGGATGGCC
>DYIS01000120.1:0-1919 GCA_020723545.1 Ktedonobacter racemifer | reverse complement strand
ATCGCTATCCTCAGCATCCTGGGCTATGACCCTCGGGCCTGCTACACCGGCCGGGGCCCCCTGGAGGCCGTGGGCATGGGCATACCTCTGCCCGATGGAGCGGTGTCGTTCCGCTGCAACCTGGTTACAGTGGTGGATGGGATACTGGTGGATCACAGCGCCGGAGGTATCAGTTCCGCCGAGGCCCGGGCCCTGGTGGAATACCTGAACCGTTACCTGACAGGGCGGGTGGCGCGGCCGGTGAGCTTTCACCCCGGTGTGGGCTACCGGCACCTGCTGGTCGTCTACGGCGGGGACAGCCTGGGCCAGGAGTGCCCTCCGCCTCACGATATCCTGGGACGGTCCTACCGGGAGGCCCTGCCCCCGAGCAGTGCAGGGGAGTTCCTGCGCCAGTTGGTGGAGGCCTCGGGGGAGCTGCTGGAGGAGCATCCAGTGAACCTCACTCGTCGGCGAGAGGGCAAGAGGCCAGCTAACCTGATCTGGCTCTGGGGCCCGGGGCGCCGGCCTCACCTGGTGCCTCTTGCTCAGCGCACGGGCCTTCAGGGGACTGCCATATCGGCGGTAGACGTGGTGAGGGGTATCGCCCTGGAGGCCGGCCTGAAGGTGATGATCGTGCCCGGGGCTGATGGAACCATTAAGAGCAATTTTCGGGGAAAGGTGGAGGCTGCCCTCCGGGCCCTGAACTACTGCGACTTCGTCTTGGTCCACGTGGAGGCACCGGACGAAGCGGGGCACGAGGGCGACTTCGGCAAGAAGGTTCGGGCCGTCGAGCTCTTCGACCAAGAGGTCGTCGGCCCGCTAGTCCGAGCCTTGACCCAAGCGCACGTAGGCTTTCGAGCCCTGGTCATGCCCGACCACGCCACCCCGGTGGCCGTGCGGGCCCACACCCCGGAGCCGGTGCCTTTCGTGTTGTTCGATAGCATAGGGCATACGATCCAAAACATCCACACGGTCTTCCACGAATTCCCCTCAGATGAGCGGACCCCGGTCCTGGAGGCAAGCGGCGACCTGTTCGGTGCTTTCCTGCAGCAGAGCTGATCGCGATTGCTTTTTGCCCCCCGGTTTGCTAAAATACCCTGGCTGCCACGTCGGCATTGCACGGAGCAGAAAGGGCGATGTTCATGCATAGGCTGGCAAGAGACCTGTTCATGGCGATACTGGCGGCCACGGTGATAACGGCCGCCTTTCTTACTGGTTACGGCTCCGGTGGTGCGGGCATGCCCGGCGCCCAGGGTCCGGGTTCACCGGAGGTGCACCAGCGCTTTCGGGTCTTCTGGGAGGCCTGGGAGGTGGTCAACCGGGAATTCTACAACCGAAATTCCCTGGACCCTCAGAAGATGACCTACGGCGCCATTAAAGGCATGCTGGAGTCCCTGGGCGATAGCACCACGACCTTTTCCCCGCCGGCTAGCACCCGTCGGGAGGCCGATCAGCTCCAGGGCTCCTTTGGCGGCGTGGGCGTGACCGTGGAGATGAAGGACAAGCGCCTGATCGTGGTGGAGCCTATCGAGGGCACCCCGGCGGCCAGGGCCGGCCTCAAGGCCGGGGACGTGATCATCAAGGTGGACGATCGTGATATTGCCGACCTCACCAGGGACGAGGCCATAGACCTGATCCGGGGCCCGGTGGGCACCAAAGTGAAGCTCACGGTGGCCCGGGGTAACCTGCCGGACCCCATATCCTACGAGCTGGTCCGGGCCAAGATCCTCACCCCGACGGTGAAGGCCAGGATGCTGGATGGGGACGTGGGCTACGTCTGGATCTCCAGCTTCAGCGAAACCACCCCTGGCGAGCTCTCTAAGGCCCTGGGCGACCTACGCCGACAGGGTGTCAAGGCCCTGGTGCTGGACCTGCGCAACGACCTGGGGGGCTACCTGCACATTGCCGTGACGGTGGCCAGCCAGTTCCTGAACGACGGG
>DYIS01000119.1:2733-7732 GCA_020723545.1 Ktedonobacter racemifer | reverse complement strand
CCAGGTTCTGGTTGCAGTTCGAGTTCCAGACGAACTGCTCGACCTCGGCGGGGGGGTAGGCGAAGGCCGGGCGCACCTTCAGGCTGCCCAGGCCATAGCCGATCACGCACTCCACCTGGCCGCTCTCCAGGAGCTCCCTGGCCTTTGCCTTTATCTCATCTACGGCTTCCAACACTGACCTCCGACGTATAGAAAACGGCTCTACCAGGCAGCAAGTAGCAAGTGCCTGCTACCTGTTACCTGCTACCTGAAAGCTGTGCACCGGCCTCTTGGCCGGGCCAAGCTGGCGCACCCGGTCGGTGAACTCGTTGACCACCCGAGCGAACCGGGCCCCCTCCGAGGCTGACACCCATTCCAGCATCACCCGGCCTTTGTCTACGCCCAGGTAATCCAACAGTCGGTGCATCACCGCGAAGCGCCGCCGGGCGTGGTAGTTGCCCTCCACGTAGTGGCAATCCCCCGGGTGGCACCCCAGCACCATCACCCCGTCGGCCCCTTCCTGGAAGGCCTTGGCGATGAAGAGCGGATCCACCCGGCCGGAGCAAGGCACCCGGATGATGCGGATATTGGGCGCATAGCTGGTGCGGCTGGTCCCGGCCAGGTCTGCCCCGGCGTAGCTGCACCAGTTGCAGAGAAACCCGACGATCCTGGGCTCAAACTCGGAAGTCACAATGGCCTCCCAATTTAGATTGCGCTCTGCGACGCCTGACTGCGCAGACGGGATTGCCAAATCGAAAATCGGCAATCAGAAATCGAAAATCAAATGGCGTCAGGCGCGCAGGAGGGCGGTCACCTGGGCCAGGAGCTGCTGGTCGGTGAAGCCCTTTAGGTTAAGGGCCTCCCCGCGGCAGGCGGCAACGCAGAGGCCGCAGCCCTTGCACACGCTCTCGTTGATCCGGGCCACCACCTTGCCACCCCGCAGCGTCTCCCTCTCCACCGCCCGGAACGGGCAGACCTCCTCGCACAGGAAACAGCCCACGCACTTCATCTGATCCACCACAGAGGTCATGGGGTCGGTGGTAAGGTAGTCCTGGCTGAAGAGCCCGCACACCTTCACCGCCGCGGCCGAGGCCTGGGATACCGAGTCCGGGATGTCCTTGGGCCCCGAGGCGCACCCGGCCAGGTACACGCCGTCGGTGTTGGTCTCCACTGGCCGCAGCTTAGGGTGCATCTCGTTGATGAAACCGTAGGTGTCGTACGAGATGCCAATGGTTTGCATCAGATCCACGGCCCCTTTAGCGGCGGTGATCCCGGTGGCCAACACCACCAGGTCAGCCTCCACCTCCACCGGCCGGCCCAACAGGGTGTCCTCGCCCTTGATCATGAGCTTGCCATCCTGGGGATAGATCCAGGACACCCTTCCCCGGATGTAGGTGGAGCCGTATTCCTCCTGCACCCGGCGCACGAACTCCTCGTACCCTCGCCCCGCCGCCCGGATATCTATGTAGAAAACGTAGGTCTGGATGTTGGGATCGTGCTCCTTGAGCATCAAGGCGTGCTTGGCCGTGTACATGCAGCAGATCTTGGAGCAGTAGGGCCGGCCCACCTTATCGTCCCGGGAGCCCACGCAGGCCAGGAACACCACCGAATGGGGATGCTTGCCATCCGAGGGCCGCACCACTTCGCCTTTGGTGGGACCCGAGGCATTCATGAGGCGCTCCAGTTGCAGGCCGGTGATCACGTCGGGGTACTTGCCGTATCCATATTCCCCGTACACCGAATGATCAAAGGTGTCGTAGCCGTTGGCCACGATGATCGCCCCGAAGCGGTCTACGATGATCTCGTCCTTCTGCTCCCAGTCAATGGACTTGGTGGGGCACAGCTTCTCGCAGACCCGACACTCCATCAGTTTCTCGCCACGCTCTTTGGCCGCCAGGTGACGCACGTAGCGGCAGTTCGCGGTATCGATCACCGGCTTGTTGGGGACCGCCTGAGGGAACGGGATATAGATGGCCGTTCGGCGGCCCATACCCACGTCGAACTCCGAGGGAACGTTCTTCTCCGGGCACTTCTGCCAGCAGGTGCCGCAGCCAGTGCAGGTGAGATGGTTCACCTTGCGGGCTTTTTGCAATATCTCCACCTCGAAGTTGCCTACGAAGCCCTTCACCGAGAGCACCTCGGCGTAGGTCCGGAGTTCGATGTTAGGGTGCTGCGACAGCTCCACCATCCGGGGCGTCAGGATACAGGCCGAGCAGTCCAGGGTGGGGAAGGTCTTGTCCAACATGGCCATCTTGCCGCCAATGGTGGGCGTTCGCTCCACCAGGGTGACCTGGTGGCCAGCATTGGCCACGTCCAGGGCCGCCTGGATGCCAGCGATGCCGCCGCCGATGACCAAGAGCTTCTTGGTGAGCCCCACCTGTTTGGCGGTCAGGGGTTCATTGCGCGCCACCTTGGCCACCACCATGCGGATGATCTCGGTGGCCTTAGCGGTGGCCACCTGGCGGTCGGCATGAACCCAGGAGCAATGTTCCCGGATATTGGCCATCTCCATGAGATAAGGGTTCAATCCGGCCTGGGCCACCGCTTTGCGGAAGGTGGGCTCGTGCATCCGCGGCGAGCAGGAGGCCACCACCACCCGGTTGAGCCGGTGCTCCGCGATGGCATCTTGTATTTTCCTTTGCCCTGCCTCCGCGCACAGGTATGTGAAGTCTGTGGCATGGACCACCCCGGGAAAGCCGCGGGCGGCCTCGGCCACTCCACCACAGTCCACCGTGGCCGCGATGTTGGTGCCGCAGTGACAGACGAAAACGCCGATTCTGGGCATGTCTTACCTCACCTCAGGCCAGGCCTCTGCCCTGCAGAAGGGACAGGGCATCGGTCAAGTGGTTGGCGATGAGAAGCTCTCGAGCTGGGTAGCCGAGGGCCAAACCCAAGAGCTCAGTGAAAAAGAAAATGGGCATCTTGAAATCATCGCCGTACCTGCCTCTGATCTCACCCTGTCGGGAGTCCAGGTTGGAGTGGCACATGGGACAGGCGGTGACGATGGCCTCGGCCCCTGCCTTCTTCGCCGCCGTCAGGAGCTTCCGGGACAGGTCCAGGACGATGTCGGTGCGAGCCACCGGCAGGCTGGCCCCGCAACACTCGGTCTTGAAATACCATTCCACCACCTCGGAACCCAGGACCCGGAGCAGGCGGTCCATGGACTGGGGGTTCTCCGGAACGTCGAACTGGGCCACCTTGGGCGGCCGGGTGAGCAGGCAGCCGTAGTAGGTCGCTACCTTGAGCCCGGCCAAGGGCTTCTTGATCATGCCCGCGGCTTTGTCCAAGATCTCCTGGGTGGTCAAGGTCCCGACCAAGGGCTCCACAGTCACCCGGCCTGTCACCTGGCCGCCAAGCACCCGGCCTATTTTATCCCGCACCTCCGGATCTTTCAGCTCACAGGAGACATCCTTCAGCCGGGCGTAGCAGGCGGCGCAGGGGACGGTCATCGTCTCCAGGCCCATCTTCTCCACCAGTTGCAGGTTTCGGGCCGGCAGGCTCAGGGCCAGCCAACGGCTCACCATGTGGGCGGAGGAGGCACCGCAGCAGTTCCAGTCCTCCACTTCTCTCAGTTCCAGGCCCAGGGCCTGGCACACCAGCCGGGCCGAACGGTCGTATTCCTTGGCTGTCCCATGCAGGGAGCAGCCGGGATAGTAAGCATACGTGGACATCTCACCCTCGCTAACTGGGGACGCTCGCCGGTGGGGCGGCGGCCACCGATTGGCCCGTAATCTCCTCGAGCTCCAGCTCGGCTGCCCTCTTGAAAATGGCCTTGATCTGCTCCTGGTCCTTCACCCGCCTGGGGATCAGCTCGAGCTTGCCCCGGGTTAACATGGGCAGGCCCAGATCTGCGCTGGCCAGAGGCTGCCTTGCCAGCAGGTTATAGCCGCCAATCAGCCCCACTTCATACAGGCGGCCGAAACGTTCCACCAGGCCCAGGAAGACGTCGTGGAACACCTTCACCGTTCTTTCCGCTGGTCTTATCTTCTCCTGGAGGGCCTGAGAACGCAGGGCATCCATGACCCTGGGCAGGTCTACCTCTTGAGGGCAGCGGGTGTAACAGGTCTGGCAGGTGACGCAGAGCCAGATGGCCGAGCTTTGGAACACCAGGTCTCTCTGGCCGAGTTGCACTGCCCGGAGCACCTGGTGGGGGGCCAGGTCCATGGCGGAGGAAAGCGGGCAGCCGGCCGAGCACTTGCCGCACTGATAACATGCTAAAACGTCCTGGCCGGTCTTCGCTTTGACCAGGGCCAGGAGGCCATTACGGCCGGGCTGATCGGTGGACGCAAACTTCAGGACACTCAAGATATCGTCTCCTGTCCAGTGATCTACTGTCGCAGGTCCAAAGAAACGTGTGAATTGTATCACAAGCCCTGTCCCCTGTAAAGGGGAATGGGAGTTGCGGGCCGCAGAAAATCTCGTGAACACTGGAAAAGAGCGAAAAATGTGCTATAATCTCCCCTGCCTTGATCAGCAAAGCGGCGATACGAAAACATCCTGCCACGAGGTGAGACTATGCTGAGGGTGTGTGCACGCCTGGTCTGGTTTGTCTTGCTGCTCCTCGTCGTCCTCCTGGGGATATCCTCCATGACCGCCGGGTGCGCCGATCCAACCCCCACGCCCACCAAGACCCCGCGCCCACCGGCCACTGCTACTACTCCTCCCCCCACCGCCACGCCATTGCCGCGCAACGACATCAACCCGCTCACCGGCTTGATCGTCGATCCGGCACTCCTGCAGCGGCGGCCCATTCACGTGCGCATTGGCAACGACCCCGAGATACGCCCTCAGAGCGGCCTGGAAAAGGCGGACCTGGTGTTTGAAGACGTCATGGAGGGCTGGTGGATGACCAGGCTCACCGCCGTCTACCTGGGCCAGGACCCGGACAAGGTGGGGCCTATACGCAGTGTCCGACTGGTGAATCTAGAATTGGCGCCCCAGTTCGATGCCGCCATGGCCCACTCCGGGGCCAGCGACCGCATCCGCTGGACGATCTCCCAGTCCACTATCACCGACCTGG
>DYIS01000119.1:1432-2723 GCA_020723545.1 Ktedonobacter racemifer | reverse complement strand
TCACCCCACACCCTATTTCAGCGTGGAAGGGAAGGACTGGCGGGGCCGGCTCTTCACCAGCGGGGATCGCCTGCGCAAGTATCTGAGCGATAAGGGAAAAGAGAAAGCGGTATCCCTGAATGGCTTCACCTTCAGCCCCCAGGCCCCGGCCATCTCTGCCGGCCCGGCCATGACCGTGACCGTGCCCTACCCGGCCAGCAGCGTCGTGAGCTGGCGGTACGATGCCTCCGCCAAGGCCTATGTGCGCTTCGTCAACGGGGATCCGCACCTGGATGCCAATAGCAATCAACAGCTCAGCGTCGCCAACGTGGTGATCCTCTACGCCGAGCACCGGAAAACCGATATCGTGGAGGACAGTCTGGGCAATACCGCCATCGACATCGTGCTCCGGGGCCAGAATCGGGTTCAGCTTTGCCGCGACGGCCTCGTCGTCCAGGGTACGTGGAAGCGCGAGGCCCTTGAGCAGCTCTTTCAGTTCGTTGACCAAGACGGCCAGCCTCTCCTTTTCCGCCCGGGCAAGACCTGGTTCGAGATCGTGCCCACGGACATGGCCGTGGAGATCAGATAGTGACCCGCCTCCCAGGAGACAAGTAAGGTCGTGGGAATACTTCCGGCCTGCCCCCGCACACCTCTGGTTTGACATCATTTATGTGCTATGTTAACATAGAGCAAGGCCTTACTGAGCAAACCATCCTCCGTATTAGCGACACACCCCGTAGTTGAGGCCGGCTCGGGAGTACACCTGGAGTGCGTCGCCAGGCTCAGGGATCATAGGAGCGGCCGCGGTTTACAGTCACCAGCGCCAGTTAAATGATTGCAGCGCTTCGCAGCCGGTTTATTTCCTCTCCCAACCTTAGGACACTGGCAGTGGTGGCCGGCGGACTTGGGGTGCTCGCCTATGCTTTGGCCGAGCGCGGCTTCTCTGCGGTGGGGCCGGTCTGGGCCCTGGGCGCTTTTGCCGTCGCTACCGAGTGTCTGCCCATCAGGCTGCCCCGGGCCAACTATGTCAGCATCACCTTCCTGCCGGTCATATTGGCTTTTCTGCTGGTTGGACCGGCCGAGGCGTTGGTGATCCTCGGCATCGGGACCCTGGTGGGCAGCGGCATCGTCCACCGACTTCACCTCCGGAACTCGCTGGCCCTGGCCAATCAAAACATGCTCGCAGCGGCTGTGGCGTGGTGGGTTTTCGACGCCATTCGCGGGCTCGGCCTTGGCTTCTCCCTGGCTGAGATCCCCATCCTAGGGCTTCTGGGGTACGCCGTGACTTTCTCGCTGGCCAACCTGGTGCTGC
>DYIS01000119.1:0-1422 GCA_020723545.1 Ktedonobacter racemifer | reverse complement strand
AAAGAGGAGCCCATCGCCGCGGAGCTTGCGGAACCCCGCCACTCAGCAGACCTGACCACCAACCTGTTCTTGCTTCCCATGGCCGCCTCGGTCCTGGTGATCTACCGTTCCGCAGGTCTGATCAGCCTGATCTTCACGCTCCTGATCCTGCTCATGGCCCTGGCCATTTTCCGATTTTACATCAATCTGGATACTGCTCATCAGGAGATCACCGCCCTGTACGAGGTCTCACGGGACCTGGGCACCTCCCTGAGCATCACGGATACATTGCAGCTCGTGATCGAGAGCGCCAGCAAGTTGGTCAATGCCGATCACTGTCATGGGTTTCTGGTCAACCACAAGAAGAGGCAGCTGTTTCCCATCTCCGACGGGAGAGAGCACCCTGGCTCCAGCCCGCCGCCAGAGACCATGCTGTCGCCCCAGGAGGAGCGAACACTCTACCAGCTAGCCCTGACCGGAAAAGCGGAGGTCTTGCCCCTCTTCGGCGTCGGCGTAGAGGCCGAGGGCAAAAAGCCTCGGCCGCGGCACTCCCTCCTGGCCCTGCCTCTGGGCAAGGATGGCGAGCCACTTGCCGTGCTCACCCTGGCCAAGAATAACCGTACCTTCAGCGCCCAAGAGATCGCGCTCTTATCTATCCTGCGCAATCAGGCCAACGTGGCCCTGAAGAACGCTCAGTTGTACGAAGACACCGAGCACCTGGCGCGCACCGATGGGCTCACCGGGCTTTTCAACCAGAGGAGCATGAGAGAGCTTCTGGACTCTGAGATAAAGCGGGCCGAGCGTTTTTCGCGCTCCCTCTCCATGATCATGATCGACCTCGACTTCTTCAAGAAGGTCAATGATCAACACGGCCACGAGGCCGGCAACCAGGTCTTGAAGGACCTGGCCGGCATTCTGACCGCTTCAGTACGCGACGTGGATATCGTGGCCCGCTACGGGGGAGAGGAGTTCACGATCATCTTGCCTGAGGCCGACGAGGCTCAAGCCAGGTTGGTCGCCGAAAGGATCCAACAAGGGGTGGCGGACAACGTCTTCGAGCCACAGCCCGGGCTGAAGCTGCGGCTCACTGTGAGCCAGGGGGTGGCCACGTTCCCCGTTCACGCCAGCTTGGCCGGGGAACTGATAGCCCGGGCCGATGAGGCCCTGTATGCGGCCAAACAGGGGGGCCGTAATCTGGTCTGCCTGGTGGCCTCCACATCAACCTGATGACCTGAGGGCAGCCGAGGGGAATGGCAGCATGGAAGAGAGACGGACAGGGCCGGGCAGCGTGATGGCAACCGGGAGATCAAGGAGGCCATGGCCAGGGGAGCCGATCGCCTGGTGGCCTTACAGCACGAGGGCGGTTGGGGGCTACTATCCCGGCGACCTTGTGACCCGTCCCAATCTCTATGGCGTTACCGCTCGGGGACTCCTGGCGGCCTA
>DYIS01000118.1 GCA_020723545.1 Ktedonobacter racemifer | reverse complement strand
AATGCGGTGAAACATGGGGTGTGGTACAATGAGCCTAGTGAGGGTAGGGCATCCGGATGACCGACGTAGAACGTCAACAACTGAGGCGACTCCGCCAGGAGCTTGGGATTATGCCCGTAGGCGCTCCCGGGCAGGAACTGCCCGGGAGCGAGGAGCAAGACACAAGCTCGCCATGTAGCTCATGCCACCCAGCTTTTTACAGGAAAACATGGACTTGACCGGGCCGCTACGCCTTGCGCGCCCTGGGGTAAGAGCGCTGGTTTAGATAATCTGCCTCCGGCCCTGGTCTTTCCCGCGTGAAAATCAGCCCAGCATCGGGATGTTGACCCCGTGCTTTTTGGCAGCGGCCATGGCCTCCTCGTACCCGGCGTCGGCATGCCGGACGATGGCGGTGCCGGGGTCGGTGGTGAGGACCCGCTCCAGGCGCCGCGCCGCCTGGGGCGTGCCGTCGGCCACGATGACCTGGCCGGCGTGGATGGAATAGCCGATGCCCACCCCGCCACCGTGGTGGATGGACACCCAGGTGGCGCCGCCCACGGCGTTGATCAGCGCGTTCAACAGGGGCCAATCGGCCACAGCATCGGAGCCATCCTTCATGGCCTCGGTCTCCCGGTTGGGCGAGGCCACCGAGCCACCGTCCAGGTGGTCCCGGCCAATGACGATGGGGGCCGAGAGCTCGCCTCGCCCCACCATCTCGTTGATCAGGAGGCCAAAGCGGGCCCGCTCGCCGTACCCCAGCCAGCAGATGCGGGCCGGGAGGCCCTGAAAGCGAACACCCTTCTGGGCCATCCTGATCCAGCGCACCAGGTGCTCGTCATAGGCGAACTCCCGCATAACCACTTCGTCGGTCCGGTAAATGTCCTCCGGGTCGCCGGAGAGGGCCACCCAACGGAAGGGCCCTTTGCCCTGGCAGAAGAGAGGGCGGATGTAGGCCGGGACGAACCCGGGATAGGCAAAGGCGTCCTTGACTCCCCGCAGGAACGCTTGCTGGCGCAGGTTGTTGCCGTAGTCGAAGACCACCGCCCCCCTCTGGTGAAACTGGAGCATGGCCTTGACGTGCTCAGCCATGGAATCCATGGCCCGCTCGGCGTATTCCTGGGGATTCAAAGCCCGCAGGTTCTCGGCCTCCTGCACGCTCAAGCCCACCGGCACATAGCTCAAAGGGTCGTGGGCCGGGGTCTGGTCGGTGACCACATCGGGGACGACGCCGCGGCGGGCCAGCTCCGGGAAGACCTGGGCGGCGTTGCCCAGGAGGCCGATGGACAGGGCCTCTTTCTTGTCCCTGGCCCCCAGCGCCAGCCGCAAGGCCTCCTCCATGTCCGCGGTCCAGGTATCCAGGTAGGCCGTGTCCAGCCTTCTCTGGATACGCCGCTGGTCCACCTCCACCACCAGGGCGACCCCTTCGTTCATGGTGACCGCCAGGGGCTGGGCGCCCCCCATGCCCCCCAGGCCAGCGGTGAGGGTGAGCTTCCCTTTCAAGCTGCTGCCGAAGTGCTTTCGGGCGGCGGCGCTCAGGGTCTCGTAAGTGCCCTGAAGGATGCCCTGGGTACCGATGTAGATCCAGCTCCCAGCGGTCATCTGGCCATACATGATGAGGCCTTTGCGATCCAGCTCTTCGAAGTATTGCTGGCTTGCCCAGGCCGGCACCAGGTTGGCGTTGGCGATGAGCACCCGGGGGGCATCGGGGTGGGTCTTGAAGACGCCCACCGGCTTGCCCGATTGAACTAAAAGCGTCTCGTCGCTCTCCAGCTCCCGCAGGGCCTTGACGATGGCGTCGAAGCATTCCCAGTTCCGGGCCGCCTTGCCCCGGCCGCCGTAGATGATGAGTTCGTCGGGCTTCTCCGCCACCTCCGGGTCCAGGTTGTTCATGAGCATGCGCAGGGCCGCCTCCTGCTGCCAGCCTTTGCAGGAGATGGCGGTGCCCCGAGGGGCTTTCACCACCCGAGCGGTTGTTTCAAGGGTCGTGACCATGGTCCACCTCCAAGAGAACAGGGTCCCAAAGTTCTGTACTGGTAAAGACTCTACTAAAAGAACTCAGATTCAACCGCGGAGTGCGCTGAGTTTTTCCTCAATTTTCTCTGCGTTCTCAACGTTCTCTGCGGTGAGAAAACAGCCGGAGCGACATTTTCAGTGGAGTCAGTAAAGACTCCAACCATTATCCAGCCCTGTTACGAGAGGGCTTGGCGCAAGCGGCCGCTGGCCACCAGTTGCTTGACCGCCTCGATGTAGGAATAGAGGACCTCATCTCTCTCCAGGTATGGCACCTGGGCCCGGATCAGGTCGTAGGCGCGCCGGGTGCCCGGGCCGAGCTTCGACCGACGGTTTTCTCGCCCACCTCCCTGACTGCGCCAGCGCAGGTCCACCCCCTGGGCCGCCGCCATGAGCTCCAGGGCCAACACGGCCTGGGTATTCTCGATGATCTCCCGGGCCTTGCGGGCGGAGATAGTGCCCATGCTCACGTGGTCTTCCACGCCTCCCGAGGTGGGAATGGAGTCCACGCTGGCCGGGTGGGCCAGGACCTTGTTCTCGGAGACAAGGGCGGCGGCGGTGTATTGAGTGGTCATGAATCCGGAGTTAAGCCCGCTGCTCAGGCTCAGGAAGGGCGGCAAGAGCCCGTCCGAGTTAAGCAGGCGGTCGAGGCGGCGCTCGGAGATGCTGGCCAACTCCGCCACGGCGATGCCCAGGAAGTCCAGGGCCAACGCCAGTGGTTCGCCGTGGAAGTTGCCGCCGGAGATGACCGTGGTTTCGCCGTCGGAGAAGATCAAGGGGTTGTCGATGGCCGAGTTCAGCTCAATGGAGATGACCCTTCGAGCATATTCCACCGCATCGCGGACGGCACCGTGGACCTGGGGGATGCACCGCAAGCAGTAGGGATCATGAACCTTCTCCCCCGGCTTCGCCAAGAGCTGACTTCCTTGAGTCAGCCGGAGGACGTTGGCCGCCGACTCCTGCTGTCCCAAGTGGGGGCGCAGGGCATGTAGCCGGGGGTCAAAGGCGTCCGGGACACCGGCCAGGGCCTCCAGGCTCAGGGCGCCGGCCACGTCGGCCACGTCGCAGAGCCCCAGGGCATCGTGGACGGCCAGGGCGCCCAGGGCGGCCATGGCCGTGGTGCCGTTGATGAGAGCAAGCCCTTCTTTCGCCGCCAAGCCGATGGGCTCGAGGCCGGCAGAGCGCAGGGCCTCACCGCCAGGCAGTCTTCTACCACGGTACAATGCTTCGCCCCGGCCCATGAGCACCAGGGCCAGATGGGCCAGGGGTGCCAGGTCCCCGCTGGCCCCCACTGAGCCCTTGGCGGGGATGACTGGGTGCACGCCCCGGTTGAGCATGGCGATCAGGGCCTCCAGGGTCTCCAGGCGTATGCCAGCGTAGCCCTCAGCCAGAGTATTGGCCCGGATCAGGAGCATGGCCCGGACCACCTCTTCGGGCAATGGCTCGCCCACGCCCACGGCGTGGCTCATGACCAGGTTGCGCTGCAGCTCCTGGGAGTGCTCCGGAGAGATAAAGCGGCCTTTCAGGGCACCGAAGCCGGTGGTGATGCCGTAGACCACCGTCTGGGACTCCACCAGCCTCTCGACCAGTTGTCGGGAGCGTTGGACGCGGGCCTTGGCCTCCTCGGCCAGGACCACCTGCGTCGTTGCATCGCGGGCGACCACGACCACCTCGTCGATGGTGAGCTTCCTACCGTCAATGGTAACCTGAGACATGAAACCTCCATGTAAAAAGGTCTTGACCTTGGTGGCAAACGCCGTGAGGACCTTGAAAAGACCGCACTACAACTGAAAACGGGAGCAACTTGTCCCTCAATTATCGGGGTGCTCGCTCCGCCAGGGTCCTCAGAACAGTTGTAGCTGCACCCCGAATTGTTCCACCAGGGGCTTAAGGCCCACGATCTGCGGGAAGAGCTCCAGGCTCCGGTCCTGCTCAGGGCGCTGGAAGAACTCGCACAGGGGCTGGTACTTGATGAAGTCCCAGCCCCCCTGGGCCATGGCCTGTCTGAGCAGCGGTGAGCGGGACAGCTTGAACTCCACCAGCTCCACCCGCTCCTGAGGGATCACCAGGTAGCGCCGGCCGTCCTGGCCCTGAAAGGCCTTGGCCAGGAGCGGGTCGGAAAGCATGGCGGTCCATTCCACCTGGAAGGCACACACCAGCCCGTTGCCCTGATACCAGATCACGTCCGCCAGCTCCGTCTTGCCGGTGAGGTCGTGCAGCAATCCTGGCAGGTTAACGTATTTCTCGCTGACCTCTAAAAGGTCCGCCAGCGTGCCGTTCCGGTAGGCCTTCTTTTGCTCTCGGCGGTTGATCCAGGCCCGGCAGCCCAATTGGTGGCCCAGCTCGGCCAGGACGGCGACGATGGCCGAATGCTCGACGGTGCGGCGGTCCAGGCGGTCGGCATCCAGGAACTGCCAGTGGGTGGCGGAGATGCGCCGGCCATAGGACTCCAGGCAGCGCTGGATGAGCTCGCTCTCCGGGGTGAGAGGGCCGGGAAAAAGAGAATAGACCACTCTCTCCACCGCCTGGCAGGTGGTGAGCCGGGCGGTGGAGAGCACGTTGTACACCGCCCACTCCACCTGATCGCTCACCGGGCTAACGGAGTAGTCGGGCCGGGCTAGCCACGAAAGGACCTGGGCCGCCCCTGGCTGCCACTCCAGCTTCACCAGGTCTCGCTTGAGCCCTTTCTCCAGGGCTTTCTCGATGGAGTCCCGCAGGTATTCCAGGGGCGAGTAGTCCTCCCACTCCACCATCACGATCTTCTTCAAGAGGCCGGCCTCAGCCAACTTCAGATAGATCCACAGATTGAGCCAGGGAAAGGCCAGGGGTTCGCCTCGCCGGGCGATGATCTCCCGGGCCGCCTGCAGGGCGATCTTGGTTAGATCGTCAAAGGAGGGCTTGGCTCCCTCTCTGGGCCCCTTCAGGTCCAGCACTCGCTTTTCCATGCTGGGCTTAGTGACCACCACGTAGTACCATCCGGTCTGAGGCACCTGGCCACTGGAGGTGCCGGCCGGTTGGAAGACAACCCTCTCCAGGAGAAATCCCGCCGCCACCGCCGACAGGACCAGCGCATTGGCGTGGGCGGCCTGGGCCTCCGGCAGGTAGAAGACGGCTCGCTTCTCAGATTTGAGCAGCTTGAAGAGAGCGCGCAGGCTCAGGGCCATGGCCTTGTAGTACCAATCCCAGTAGCTGGGGCTGCGGGCGTGGAACAATGTCTCGGGCTGGAAAACGGAGGCCGCCTCCTTGCCGAAGAGCCATCCGGACCAAAGATAGGAGAGCGCCAGAAGGCCTCCCCTGGAAGGCCGGGGAGGCGAGGTGAAGACCAGGTCCACCGATTCGGCGGGCAGCTCCTCGCTGAGCCTTCGCAGGGAAGCCTGTCGCACCAGCCCCCTGGCCGCCGCCCCCTCGGACCAGGGGGGTGCTCCACCCCCGGGTGACCGCTCAAAAAGCTCCTCCGGCATCCGGGCCAGGCGGAGCGCCGAGGCCTCGGCGCTGGTCACCTCCGCCAGATGGCGCACCAACCGATAGGCCTGCTCGAAGGCCTCCCAGACGTTCACCTCCAGGAACTGCGGGGGCGGCTTCGGCACCGGGCCGCCCCGGGAGGCCAGGCGGGAGACCTCCATCTCCCAGGCCTCACCGCCGATGGGCCCGCCCGCCGCCCTCTCCTCGCCCCGGTAGTCGCCGGGGGAATTGAGCTTGCTGCCGTAGTCCAGGCATTCAAGAAGCATCAATTTGAGGGCCCGCTGGTCGTCGCTGAACTCCTCGAAGATCTGCTCGATCTTGGTCAGGATGGTAACCAGGGCATAGAGATTGCGCGGCGTATACAGGTCCAGGAGTCGCTCGGCATACCTACGGCCCTCGTCGTCCAGGGGGCCCAAACGCTCCAGCACAAACCAGTAATGAAAGCCCCTGGTCTCCACCTGGGCCAGGACCTGCTGGTCAAAGTCGTCCACGGGCTCGGTGTGGGAGGCCCGGCAGGTCCGGCAGTGGAAGTGCTTTTTCACCGGGCGCCCGGTCTTACGGCTCCACAGGAAGTAGTGGGCTGTGACCTGCTGGCCGCAGTGGGGACAATTGGTCTGGTAGAGCTGGGTCAGATGGCTGCGCAGGGTGGAGTGCAGCTTGATGCTATCGCCCAGGCGGTTGAAGGCACTCTCCAGCTCCCTGGGGGCCAGGAGTTTCAGGGAGGTCTCGGCCACGAAGGTGGCGATGGGATTGAAATCGGTGGCGATGGCCGACCGCCCCGAACGAGCCGCCTCCCGCACCAGCACGTCAGCCTGGCAAAAGGGGTCCAGCACCACCTCGCCGCTGGAGGTGTAGGTCTGGAGATAGGCAGAGACAACGTTGGTCGGGAGTGGCAGCAGAAAGCGCGCGAGCACCCCGCGGGTGAGCGGCGCTTCGGCGGGGATGAAGTGTTCGATCTGCCCCATCTCTGGAGGCCCTCACTGTGGTATTGGCGACCTCAGCGTTACCTGGCTGTAGTATATCATAAAGCCGTGGCGATTCAAGAGAAAAACCAAGCAGCCGGGGGCCCAGAGCCGTCCCTACGCTAGAGCGGTGTCGGGCCGGTCCCGCCGAGACCTGCGCCCTCCAGGTTGGCAGAGAGGCACCTACAGCTCGCCGGCCACCTCCCGGCCCAGGCGATCGAAGAAGGCGATCGTGAAGTCGTGGCGCTCCCGGGCCATGGCCTGAGCCGTGGGGGTATAGAGGGAGTCCTTGACCTTCGCTAGCTTCACCGCCAGCTCCAGCACCGGTGAATGGTCCGGGCTTAGATTACCTCGGTCGAGAATGGTGGTAGTCGGAACCTCCGTCCACAAGCGCTGCCCTAGCCGGCCAGCAATGGCGTAGGATCGAGCCACGCCGATGGCGCCGATGGAGTCCAGCTTGTCTGCGTCGTAGAGCACCCGGGCCTCCAGGGTCTGGGGCTTTACATTGTTCCGGTAGCGGTGGGCGGCGATGGCGGAGGCCACTGCCTCCACCATGTCCGGCGGTTGGGCCGACAGGATGGCCCGGGCCTGGGCGGCCGAGAGCAGGGCGTGATCCTCGCCAGTGGCCAGTTCCTGGGCCCGCCCCAGGTCGTGGAGCAGGGCCGCGGCCCGCAGGACCTCCAGGTCAGCGCCCTCGGCCCGGCCGATGCGCTCGGCCAAACGCAGGACCCGAAGCACGTGGTCGAAGTCGTGGGCGGCGTCGGAGCCGGAGTAGTAGGTGCGGGCCTTTTCTATGGAAATCATGGCACTCCTCGCCGGACGGCCTGGTAATTCGCCGCTATGTGCTGCCCGGACATCGAGGCGATGAATCGCGCTGCCGGTCCGGCACTGCATAAGCGCTGCCCCTCCATTGTCCACCCGCTCTTGTCAGCTTGAGGCAAAGCTTCCCTAGATCTCCAGCCGGTAGGTCACGGAGCGCGACTTCTCTACGAAACCTACCGACCGATACAGACGTACGGCCTGGTTGGGGTTCTCGCCGTCCACCCCGAGCTCGGCGGCAGACATCCCGATCCCTTGGAGATGATTCAAGCCAAGGACCAGGAGAGCCCGGCCCAGGCCTTGGCGGCGGTAGGCCGGGAGCACCCCTAAGAGATCGATCTCGCCCTCCCTTTCACCGGTTCGCTGGTTGTGGTCCAAGCGCTCGCAGGCGTAAACGAACCCGGCGATCTTCCCCTGGGCATCATAGGCGAAGAAGTCTCCCCGAGGATCGTAGCTGGGCTGGCGGGTCCAGTATTCCCAGGACTCCACCGGGGAGTCCACATGTCCCC
>DYIS01000117.1 GCA_020723545.1 Ktedonobacter racemifer | reverse complement strand
AAGCAGATCTATTCCCGCTTGGCGGCGTAGCTACGAAAGTGCAAAGATAGTGAATCCTGTCAGAAGGCTGGAACGAGGGCAGAAATGCAATCTGATGCCATGACTGTGGAACGCTTGCGCTCAAGCGTTGGGAGCATCCTAAAAAATCGGCCGGTGCGCGTGGCGTATGTCTATGGCTCGGTGGCTATCGGCAATTCCACACCGCTGAGCGACGTGGATATTGCCCTGGTAGTGGATGGCGATCTCACGCCTCTCCAGCAACTCCGCCTGGGCCTGCGCCTGACGACAGAGATCGCGGAGCAAACCGGTGTCCGCAAGGTAGAGGCACGGGTAATCAACCATGCACCGCTGGCGTTGCGCGGGCTGGTAGCCTGCCGTGGTATCTTGCTCTATGCTCGCGATGAGGCCAGCCGGGTGGACTTTGAGACGGCCACGCGCGACGCCTATTTCGACTACCAGCCGGTGGCTCGGCGTTTGCGCCAGGCCTTCTTCGCTGATCTGCGAGAAAGGGGACTGCATGGTCGATCTGGAAAAGCTGCAAGGCATCCTGGGCAATCTGCGGCAGTACACCGGGTATCTGGGTGGGCTCGCCACCGTGAGCCGTGACGACTTCCTGGCAGACCCCATCAAGGTCGGCGCAGCCAAGTACTACGCGCAAGCTGCCATTGAGTGCTGCCTTGATATCGCTAATCACATCATCTCCACCTCAACCGGTCGGGCAAGCCCTCGATCTCCACGCTCACCTGCTGGCTCCGGGCCATGTCGCGCAGGGTAACGAGACCGCGCTTCAACTCCTCTTCGCCCAGGATAACCGCGTAGGCCGCGCCGGAGTTGCCTGCCTGTTTTAGCTGGGCCTTGAGGCTGCGGTTCCCGAAGGAGAGCAGGGCGCTGAGGCCAGCGGCCCGCAGGGTGGCGGAGAGCCGCAGGGCCGCCTCCTTGGCCGGCTGGCCCAGGTAGGCCAGAAAAACCCGGGGCGGCTCCTCCGGCCGGACGGCGATGCCCTGGCTCTTCATAGTCATTATAATGCGCTCGATGCCCATGGCGATGCCGATGCCCGGCGTGGGCCTCCCACCCAACTCCTGGGCCAGGCCATCGTAGCGGCCGCCGCCCCCCACGGCGTTCTGGGCGCCGATGCCCGGGGCCCAGATCTCGAACACGGTCTTGGTATAGTAGTCCAGACCCCGGACCAGGCGCGGGTTGATGGTGTATGGGAGCCCCAAGAGGTCCAGGTACTTCAAAAGCTGAACGAAGTGGCCAGCGCACTTCGGGCAAAGATGGCTGCGGATGTTAGGTGCGCCGGCCAGGATGGGCTGGCACCGGTCCACCTTGCAGTCCAAGAGGCGCAGGGGGTTCTTCTCGTACCGCACCTGGCAGTCGGCGCAGACCTGCCCCAGGTGGCCCTGGTAGTATCTTTTTAACTCCTCTACGTAGGCCGGGCGACATTGGGGGCAGCCGGTGCTGTTCAGTTGCAGGCTAAGGCCCGAGATCCCCAGCTCCCGGTAGAAATCCAGGGCCAGACACAGCACCTCGGCGTCCAAGGCCGGGTCCATCTCGCCCAGGGCCTCCACGTTGAGCTGGTGGGCCTCCCGGAGGCGACCGGCCTGGGGCCGCTCGTAACGGAAGATGGAGATTATGGAGTACAGCTTCACCGGCTGGGGCAGGGCGTGCATGCCGTGCTCCAGGTAGGCCCGAACCACGGGGGCGGTGGCCTCGGGGCGCAGCGTAAGGCTTTCCCCGCCTTTGTCCTCGAAGGAATACATCTCTTTCTCGACGATGTCAGTGCCCTGGCCAACCCCTCGCACGAAGAGCGAGGTCTCTTCGAAGGTGGGCGTGGCGATGAGCCGGTAGCCGTAGCGCCGGCACACCTGGTGGATCACCTCCTCCACGTGGCGCCAATAGGGGGCTTCCTCCGGAAGAAGGTCCTGGGTGCCCCGGGGTGCTCGGTACACGGTCTTCCTCCTGTCTCGAGAATGGCAATGTGGGGGCAATTATAGCCGATTCGGGTCCCGGAGTCTATAGCAGTCAGCCGTTTTGACAAATGGGGTCGGCCTTGCTACAATGACGCCAGCCAGAAACAGCGAGAGGGTAGGACGATGAGCTCACCGGCCGGGGAGGTTATAAAATCACTGGGCGCTCTCAAGCGCGCCTTGGGCGAGGTGTGGTACGGCATGACCCTGCACGGCATCGTGCGGGATGTGTTGCGAGAACGGGCCAGCCGGGAGCACCTGTTCATCCTGATCAGCTTTGGAGACCTGTTGGGCGTGCCGGTGCTGCCGCCCTATTACACCCTCCGGCTTCTGCCTTTCATCGTGCCCGAGATCAACAACTGGCGGCGGCGGATGCTCAGGGAACGGGACCTGGTGGATTTCCTGGGAGGTTAGCCGGATGAAGGTCGTCAACGCCCGGGAGATGAAAGAGCTGGAACAGGGCGCCGATGCCGCGGGCGTCTCCTACGCCATGATGATGGAGAGCGCCGGCCACGCGGTGGCCGAGGAGATCAAGCGCCGGCGTAAGGTAAAAGAGCTGCCTGTTCTGATCCTGGTCGGGCCCGGGAACAACGGCGGCGATGGCCTGGTGGCAGCCCGCTATCTGAAAGAGGCAGGTGCCGATGTAAGCCTGTATCTGTGGAACCGGCGCGTGGCCGAGGACCAGAACTACCGCCTGGCCCGGGAGTTGAAGATACCGGCGGTGGAGGAGGCCAGCGACCAGGGCCACGGCCGGCTCAAGGAGGCAGTGGTATGGTGCCGGGTGCTGGTAGACGCCCTCCTGGGCACCGGCGCCTCCCGGCCCATTCAAGGGTCCCTGGCCGAAGTATTGCAGACCGTCCACCAGGAGCTGAAGGGCCTGCCGCGCTCGGCCGCGCCCCTGATCGTGGCGGTGGACCTGCCCTCGGGGATGAACTGCGATACGGGAGGGGTGGACCCTCTTACCCTGCCTGCCGACATCACCGTCACATTCGCCTATCCTAAGCGGGGGCTATATCTCTTCCCGGGCGCCGAATACGTGGGCGAGCTGGTGGTGGCCGATATCGGCATCCCCCAGGACCTGGCCCAGGGCATTCGCACCGAGCTGGTCACGCCGGGAGAGGTGAGTGCCACATTACCCCGGCGGCCATTGGGCGCCCACAAGGGGGTTTTCGGGAAGGCGCTGGTGATCGCCGGTTCCTTGAACTACACCGGGGCGGCCTATCTGGCCTGCAGCGCGGCCAGCCGGGTGGGGGCCGGGCTGGTGACCCTGGCGGTGGCCCAGGGTTTATACCCGATCCTGGCGGCGAAGCTGGCCGAGATCACGTTTCTCCCACTGCCGGAGGCGGAACCCGGACACCTGGGAGAGGAGGGCCTGGGCCTCCTGCGCGAGGCCCTGGACCGCTACGATGTAGTCCTGGCCGGCCCGGGGCTTGGCCGCCACCCGGCCACAGTGAGACTCATCCGAAGCCTGGTCACCTGCATCGGACCCCAGCGCTTCGTGCTCGATGCCGATGGGTTGAACGCCCTGGCCGGCGCCGAAAGCTGGTGGGAGGCCCTGCCGGATGAAGGGATCTTGACCCCTCATCACGGTGAGATGGGGCGGCTTCTGGACATTCCCCTGGCTGAGGTGGAGGGGGAGCGGCTGGAGATCGCCCGGAAGGCCGCTGGCAAGTGGAAAGAGGTGGTGGTGTTGAAAGGCGCCTACACCGCCGTGGCCACGCCCCAGGGCCAGGTTTCAATCAACCCCTTCGCCAACCCGGGCCTGGCCACCGCTGGCACCGGCGACGTCCTGGCGGGAGCGATCGCTGGGTTCCTGGCCCAGGGGATGCCGCCGTATGCCGCGGCCAAGGCCGGGGCATACTGCCACGGGCTGGCTGGTGAGCTGGTGCGACAAGAAAAGGGGGACATGGGCATGGTGGCAGGGGACCTGTTGCCGGCCCTCCCCCTGGCTTTGAAGCAGATCCGTGCGCTCTAATCCCTCTCTATGGCCTGCTTGACCTTCTCCAGGGCCCGGCGTTGCAGTCGGGAGACGTGCATCTGGGAGATATTCAGGCGCTGGGCCACCTGGGCCTGGGAGAGCCCCCGATAGAAGCGCAGATAGAGGATGATCTGTTCCCTGGGGGAGAGCCGGGAGATGATCTGGGAGATGGTGGCCCGGTCCTCAAATTCGGCGATGGCCCGATCCTCCTGGCTGAGCTGTTCCTCCAGAGGCGTGCCTTCGACGCCCCCCTCCGCTGGTTGATCCAGGGATAGGATGCGGATCAGGAAGAGGTCGCTTTGCCCGGTCTCCCTTCCCGGGCGGCCTGACGCAATGTCGTTTCTGGTATCAGCGGCCGGGGGAAAAGAGGCTTTTGACCTCAGGCGAGGCGTCCTCAGGGCGGAGGCCTTGTCGCGATAGTATCTTTGTATCTCGCCCACGACCGTGGGCACGGCGTAGCCCTTGAAGGGCACGCCTCGGCTGGGGTCATAGCGGTCGATGGCCTTGATCAAACCCAGATAGGCCACCTGGATCAGGTCATCCAGATGTTCCGGGCGATAGCTCAGCCGACGGGCCAGTTGTGCCACCCAACCCAACTGTCGGACGATCAGCTTTTCTCTGATCTCCGGTGAACGCGTGCGGGAATACTGGGCGAAAAGCTCGGCATCCTCTCCAGCGGAGTCACTATAGGCTGATCGGGGCTTCTTTTTCTCTGACATGTCACCACGGAATAAGCGTGAACAAAAAAGGGTCGTGCTTTGGGCTGGAGCCGACCAACAGCAAGACCCTGGGCAAGCGAAAGCCAGACCACCTAGTTTGCTAAGATGGCAACCCCCTCATCCCCCTGTTCATCCTACCGCGAAAACGCAAAGGCGCGAAGATTAAAGAACTACCCCAGAAACCAGGTTTCCCAAGAGACCTGGTTTCTATCTACATCCTTCGTGTCGTCGTGGCTTATTTGATAAGGCGGGTCTGCCCCCTAACCCCCGGTTAAACCGCGCCCCTTGAGCCGCCTGGCAAAGCCACCTAGCCTTCAGCTTCACCGCGAGCTTTACGGAGCTTGGCCTGCAACTCCTTGGTGGTCTTGGCCGCGGCCTCCCGACCCTCTTCCAGGGCCTCTTTGACAGCGGCGGTCTTTTCCTGGACCACGATCCGGCCTTTGGCCTGTAGCTCCTCGGCCTCTTCCCTGGCCTTGGCCAGCCCCTCCTGGGCCTTGCCCTTGAGCTCGATGCTTTTCTCCAGGAGTTGCTCGCGGGTCTCCTCGCCGGGCTGCGGGGCTATGAGCAATCCCACCGCAGCGCCCACGATGCCACCCAAGAGGAAGCCGGCCAGGAAGGCGGTACCTCTATCGTTATCGGACATGGCTTTTTCCCCCTTTCCTACCCATTTTGCGAATTAGTCCCCGGAAGATGCCCAGCACACCGGAAGACAGGCTATAAGCCTTGATCAACGGAGCCACCAGGCCGTCGGAAACAAAGGTGGTAGTACCTTTAACCGTATCGGCCGTCTGCCGGGCTGAGGCCAGGACCGGCTTGATCTCCTTCTTGAGCATGGTGACGAGCTGCCACAGGAGCACCACCACGATGGCCAGGAGCAAGGTTACGATGAAGGATTCCAGCACCAGGATGATGATGGCGATATCGCGCAGGCCAGAGAGGCCAATCGCGGGGTAGATCTGGACGACAGCGAAGACGATGGCGGCCAGGACGATCAGGGTGACCACCGCGACCACCGTCTCGTTCTTCATGCCTTCTCACCTCCTTGGCAAGGATTATATCACAACCGGACCAGATTGGCAACTAATAGCGCGGCCAGGCAGATGACGGCCCCGGTGACCGGCTGGACGTCGCCTATGGCGAAGCGATCCAGCGCCTCCAGCGGTGGCAATCGCTGGCTGCTGAAGAAGGCTACCAGGCTGACGAGCCAGTAATAGGCCAGGCTGCGCTCCCGGCGGCCGAAGAGCAGGTAGAACGCAAAGGCGTAGATGCTGGCCAAGAGCAACGACAGGATGAGGGATGGAGGCAGCACTTTCAGGGCCCGACGTATACGAACTTCACGGCATCAAGGGCGATGTACTCGGAGTTGTACGGCTCGCCGGTGGCGTCCGAGAGCTCCACGTATTCTTTGCCATCGGCGGCAAAGGTGTAGACCCCCAGGCTCACCCAGGAGTCTCGAGGTGCTCTGCCCTGATTGATCACCGCCACCTTCCACTGCCCGCTGAAATTGATACGGTAACGCGCGCTGGAGGTGGTGGCCAGCTTTTCGGGGATGAAGGCGTACACCTCATATTTCCCCGGTTTGGGGAGGCTGGGCGCCCATTTCCCGAAGTTCTCGGTCTTGTCGGTGGCATTCCTGGTCCAGAAGAAGTGCTGGCCGTAGCCGCTGGGCTCCGCTCCCCAGAACTCCTCGGGGCCGCCCTTCTGAAACCCCGGGCTCATGTCGTCAACCAGGATGGTGGCGGTTATCTCGGTTGGCACCGGCGAAGGCGTTACCGAGGCGGAGATGGCGATAGTGGCGGTGACGGGCGGGGTTGGCGTGAACCATACGGTGGGAGAAGGCGTGGCCAAGGAGGCTTGAGCAGCGATGGGAGGCAGTTGCGGTGTCATCCGTGCGAACAGCCACAGCCCTACCAGGGCCAGCCCCAGGAAAACGCTCAGGAGCGAGATGGCCACCATGGCCGCGAAGGGCACGGTCTCCTCCGGCATTTCCGTCTCTGGCGTCAGGTCAGCGGCGGGAGCTGGGGTGGGTTCGGTGCTCGGTTGAGCCTTAATGAAGATAGCAGTGATGTTGTCACGTCCTCCGCGCTCCTTGGCTGTGCCCACCAGCCGCTGGGCGATCTCCTGAGAGGTGCCGCCCATGGCGACAATGGCACTGACGTCCTCATCAGGAAGCTCGCCGGTCAGGCCGTCGCAACAGATAAGCACCTCATCACCGGGCTGAAGGGTCTCTCGAAAGATGTCGACCTGGACCTCCGGGTGGGTGCCCAGGGACCGGGTGATGACGTTGCGCAGGGCGTGGGTCTTGGCCTGCTCGGGAGATAGAATGCCTTCCTGCACCTGCTCGGCAACCCAGGAGTGGTCCACGGTCAACTGTCTGGCCTGCCCCGCCCGAAACAGGTACGCGCGGCTGTCACCCACGTTGGCCACCCAGAGCTGGTCGGCGCGGAAGAGGCCGGCCACGATGGTGGAGCCCATCTTCAGGAGATCGGTCTCGCCCTGGCCCTGGGTGATGATGGCCAGGTTGGCTTGTTGTATGGCCGCTTGCAGGGCGGAGGGGACATCGGTGGTGGGGTTGCCATAATAGTCGGTGAACGTGCGCTCGATGGCCAGCCGGCTGGCTATCTCGCCGGAGGCGTGGCCGCCCATACCGTCGGCCACGGCGTACAATCGACCCTTGCGCTCCAGGAGCCCCTGAGGGGCGGAGGTGAGCTTGGCGGCATAGTCCTCGGCCAAGCCGTAGCTATCCTCGTTGCTCTGGCGCACCGCGCCCACGTCGCTGACCGCGCCCACCTCCAGTGTCAGCCGCAGTTGTGCTGCGGCGGGGGCGAACCTATCGCTCATCTCCCTCCTCGCCAGGGGCGAAATCCGGCTGGGCCTGGTGACGCCAGTTTAGCATAAAACAACGGCGCTGTCCACCGGTCTGGAGTGACGGGGTGATTAAACCGCCAAGACGCGGAGAACGCAGAGATTTCTTTTAGCAAAGAGCCTTTGCGCCTTCGCGGTAAAGTGGTTCAATCGGCGGTCTCTGAGGTAAAGATCTTGCCTCATTTGTTAAGAATTCGCCCCATGACGGTGCCTAGTATGTTGATTCCAAAATAACATATCACTACGCTACACCACCGACAAGGAG
>DYIS01000116.1:5399-7830 GCA_020723545.1 Ktedonobacter racemifer | reverse complement strand
CCCACCTCGTGGGTGCCGGGGCCCAGGCCCGTCAGGTCCACCACAGCCTGGAAATTGCCGGGGAAAAGCGCGCCCCAGACGTGCGTCGGGGCCCGGATCTTCACCGTCACCGAGCCCAGATTAGCGTCGTAGACCACCAGCCCCTCTGGCACGTTCGTGGCCCGCACCGGTACTGGACTGGGGTAGAAATCGGTGCGATCGGGGTTCTGCTCATTGGCGGCGATGACCCAAACTACCAGTGCCAGGCCCAGGGCCAAGAACAAGAGCCCCAGGTTCTTGGTGAGGGAGCTCAGCATCGGGAGTCCTTTTGCTCGGCAGAAACCGGCTTCTTCAGCCACGAGGACAGATTAGGCTCCGCGGCAGGCTTGTAGAGCAACAGCAGTGCCTTCTTCAACTTTACTGCATCCATGTTGCGAACCATGCGGCCGTCCTTGACCAGGGAGATGATCCCCGTCTCTTCGGACACCACCACCGAGACCGCATCGCCCTCTTCGGTTATCCCGATGGCCGCCCGGTGCCGGGTGCCCAGCAAGGGGTCCGGCAAGGGGTTCTCCGACAAAGGCAACACGCAGCCGGCGGCCGCAATGCGGTCGCCCCGGATGATGCTCGCCCTGTCGTGCAGCGGTGTCTCCGGCGTGAAGATCGTCAGAAGCGCCTGGGCGGTTACCAGGCCATCGATCTCCACCCCGGTGTCAACGTAGTCCTGGAGGCCGGTGTTACGCTCCAGCACGATGAGCGCGCCGCGGCGTCTCTCTGCCAAGAGCCCACAGGCCTGGACGATGGCGTCCACCATGCGGTTCACCCTCTGGGCGGGCAGGGCCGACCAGGGCCGGTTGAAAAGCTCTCCGGTGCGACCCAGCCTCTCCAGCACCCGGCGCACCTCTGGCTGAAAGATGACCACGATGGCCAGGAACAAAGCCGGCACCATGCTCTTGAACAGCCAGCTCAGCGCCGTGAGCTGCAGCAGGTTGGAGATCAAGATAGCCAGCACCAGGAGGACGACGCCCCAGATGAGCTGGACAGCCCGAGTGCCCTGGATAGAAACGAGGACCCCGTAGAACAAGACCGTGACCAAAGCGATATCCAGGACGCTCAAGAAATCCAGACGTGATAGAAACCAGAGAAAATCGGGCATTTTTCTTTGACTAGTACAGAATCCGCCTCAGGTCAAGAGGTCAACCCTGAACACCTTGCTTAAGCTGGGATAAAAGCTCGCGGTAACCATCGGCACTTTCCGGAGCCAGGGTGATGATCTTCTCGATGGCCCGAATGGCTCCGGCGGTGCTGCCCCGATCCAGCAGCCGTTCGCCCAGGGAATCCAACAAGGAGATTGCCTCGTCCTTCTTGCCCTCCTGGACCAGCAGGTTCGCCAGCTTTGTGGCGGCGGCAAAGGAGGTGCCGTCCAACTCCAAGGCCCGGCGACAGAAGCGGGCCGCCTGAGCGCCGGACCCCCGAACCACGTACGCGTCGGCCAGGGTTAGGCTTTTCTCCACTGCCTCCTCCACCCGGCCAGCCTCCACCAGGGTCTCCAGGAGCCAGTGATGAGCAGGCAGATAGCCGGGCAACCGTTGGATGGCCTCATAGCACTCGCCGATGGCCGCCAGGAAAAGCCTGTCCCGGCGGTACTCCCGATTGGCGATCAGAGCCGCCATGGCCCCGTCGGGATCCATCAATTCCAGGGCCTGGGCCAGGCCGAGCGGCATCAGATCTGGAGGCCACCCCTCCAGCCGTTGACGTGCTTGAGCGACTTTGCCCTCCTGCTCGGCCAAAGCCAATCCAGCGCCCACCCTGGCCACCATCTCCAGAAGCCTTTGGCGATCACCCCGGGAGAGATAATAGTCAGCCAGGCCCTCGTATACCTCGACCAGGGCATCCGGCTGGTGCGGGGGCTCCGCTCCCAGGAAGGCAAGCTCCAGGGCCCGGGCGTAGCTGGCAAAAGCTGGGCCAAACTGGCCCAAGCCTTGCTGGCACTGCCCCAGGGCATACAGGCTGGGAGCAGCATAGGCGGGGTCCAAGGCTGACTCGGCCAGTTGCTCGACGGCCTGGGCGAACTGGCCCGCCTGTTGGTAGAGAAGGCCCAGGTTATAGCGGAGCTCCACCTGTCCGGCACCCAGGCGCAAGGCCTCCTGGTACGCCTCGATCGCTTCCTTGACCCTGCCCTGGGCCTGAAAGTCCACAGCCTGCCGGATGACCGTCTGAATCCGTTGCAGGGCCTTCGCCTCTTCCGGAGCGGCCTCGGCCTCCAGATGGGGCACCTCGGGGGGCGCCTCCAGGAGCGTCTCCGCCAATCTGGCCAGGGCCTCCTGCGCGGCGGCCTCGGCCACCGCCGGCCCCCTCACTGCCGCCGGGACCTCTGGCCCCACGGCTGTGGGCGCGGCGACCTGGGCCTTCTCCCGGCGCAGGGCTTCCAGCATGGACCGCGCCTCCTGGG
>DYIS01000116.1:0-5389 GCA_020723545.1 Ktedonobacter racemifer | reverse complement strand
CCCTGACCCTGGTACAGCCTGCCGGCCGCCAGGAACTCGGCCACGGCGTCTTGGAGACGGCCAGCCTCGCCGTAGGCCCGGCCCAGGGTACAGCGCAGGGAGGGGTTCTGGGGATCCAGTTGCACCGTCTTTTCCCACGCCCCCAGCGCCAGGCTGGCCCAACCCTGCCGGTAGAAGCCCTCGGCCAGCGCCGCCCGGGCTGCCGCCGCGGCCACCGGTTGCCCCAGGTTTTCCTGGATATCGGCCAGTTGAGCCAGGCTGAAGAGGTCGCCGACAGCCAGGCCCGCCGCCTTCTTGTACTCCGCCGCGGCCTCCGCATATCTTCCCAGCATAGAATAGGCCAGGCCTAGGCTGGAGTGGGCCATGGGCTCGTTGGGGAAATCGGCCACCGCCCGGTGGAACTGGAGCACCGCCTCCTGCCAGCGATCCTCCCAGCCGCTGTTGAAACCATCCCGCAGGGTCTCTTCAAACGATACCTTTTTACCCGCCAAGGCCTATCACTCTGCCCTCAATCAAGATCATTGACAAGGAAAAAGGCGGCCCGTTTCAGGGCCGCATTCTTTACTACTAAAGAAGCGGAAGAGTCCACCTACCCGAGAGCAAACCACTTTCGCCTAGCTCTTGCCGGCCAGCAAGAGAGCCAGCACCGCCTTCTGCGCGTGCAAGCGATTCTCGGCCTGCTCGAAAATGACAGAATGAGGCCCGTCCATGACCTCGTCGGTGATCTCCTGACCCCGGTGCGCGGGCAGGCAGTGCATCACCAGGACCTGTGGTTTGGCCTGGGCTACCAGGCTGGCGTTCACCTGATACGGGGCGAAGATGCCCTTTCTGGCCTCGGCCTCGGCCTCCTGGCCCATGCTGGCCCAGGTATCGGTGTAGATGACGTCGGTGTCTCTCACCCCCGACCAGGGGTCATTGGTCAGCGAGACAACGGCACCAGTGTCCTCGGCAATGGCCCGGGCCTTGTCTACGATAATCGCCTTTGGCTCGTAGCCCGCTGGGGTGGTCACCGTCACGTGCATCCCAGCCAGCGCCCCACCCAGGAGCAAGGAGTGAGCCACATTGTTGCCGTCGCCCACGAAGACGAGCTTAAGCCCTTGGAGGGAACCCCGGTGCTCCACAATGGTGAAGAGGTCAGCCAGCCCCTGGCAAGGATGGCTCAGGTCAGAGAGCCCGTTGATCACCGGCACCGGGGAATACTCCGCCAGGAGCTCCACATCTCGATGGGCGAAGACCCGGGCCATGATGCCATCGGTCATGCGGCCCAATACCCGGGCCACGTCAGGGACCGACTCCCGCTGGCCCAGTTGGATCTCGTTGGGGGAAAGGTACATGGCGTGCCCGCCCAGTTGGAGCATGCCCACCTCAAAGGACACGCGGGTGCGCAAGGAGGGCTTCTGGAAGATCATGCCCAGGGTTTTGCCTGCCAGGATCGGCTTGTTACCACCGCGCTTCCATTCGTCCTTGAGTTCGCTGGCCTTGTTCAGTATCAGCCATAGTTCCTGGGGGGTGAGGTCGCCCAGGCTGACCAGGTCCTTCTTCACCGTTTCCTCCGCTTGGCAAAAAGCGTACGCGTAGATTACCACAATCGAGGGGTGATTTCAAGTAGAGATGCTGCCCGTTCCATCCCTCTTCTGCCGCTACCTGGGGCAGAAGGAGGCCGGATCGCTGCACGCTGTACGGCCAGGTAGAGCGGCCATTCCGCTAATACCTGACCGATGCATCCCCGCCATTCCCTCCCCTCTTCAGGGTCACGAAGACTCTGGCCTTTTGCTGCAAGGCTGGTTCGCGCACCTCTAGCGCCGGGGAGAAGCCTGCCTGGAGATAGCGGGCGATGGTCTCCCGGGCGACGGCCAGGAGCCGGGCCTTCTCCCCGGCTCTCAAGGGAATTACGGCCATCGGGTTCCCAGATGATGGCGCCGCCGGGGTAGAGGGGAGGGGACTCCCCTGCCAGAAGGCCACCGCCCCGTACCCTACCACTTGATCCCGATCGCCAAAGGGGGTATCGCCGGAATTGGCATACTTGAGAAGCGCAGCCTGGTTGGCCCCCAGGCCCCTGGCAGCCATCATCGCCGACGCCCCATGCAGCCCGTTTTTCCGGGGAAATGGCCCGGTGGGAGGTGCTTGCCGGATGCAAAATGAGGCTATGGATGCAACGGCAGGCGCTGCGCCTCGTGGCTTACTACAAGCCTCGCTTTTTTACCCCCACACCCCTGGTATCGGGTTGCCGCAATAGCCGCACTTCCCCTCTGTGAGCCGATTATCCATAACGCTGAAGCCCAGCCGCACGATGAGCAACTGGCCGCAGCGGGCACAATAGGTATTGTCAGCGGAATGGCCAGGAACGTTGCCGACGTAGGCATAGTGAATTCCTTCCTCTCGGGCGATCTTCCAGGCTCGTTCCAGCTTCTCCACCGGCGTTGGCGGCAAGTTCGTGAGCTTGTATTGTGGGTAAAAGCGACTGAAGTGGGTGGGGACGTCGGGCCCCAGGTTGGCGACGATCCAGCGGCACATCTCCCGTAGCTCCCCTTCGTCGTCGTTAGGCCCGGGGACTATCAGGTTCACGATCTCCAGATGTACCCCCTCCTCGACAATGACCCGCATCGCCTCCAGCACTGGCTTGAGGCTGGCATCGCAAACCTTCTGGTAGAAGTTCTCATTAAAGCCCTTCAGGTCAATCTTGATGGCATCTACGACCCGGCAAAGCTCCCGCAGGGGGCCAGGGTTGATGTAGCCCGCGCTGATGACGATGCTCTTCAGCCCAACCTCCCGCCCCAGGCGGGCCGCTTCCAGCATATACTCGTAAAAGACAACCGGCTCAGAGTAGGTGTAGGCGATGGAACGACTACGGTTGCGCAAGGCCAGTTCCACCACCTGTTCTGGCATCAGGGCAACGTTGTCGGTCTCCTCGGGAGGGAACTGGGAAATCGTCCAGTTTTGGCAATAGAGACAATGCAGGTTGCACCCAGCTGTGGCGATGGAGAAGGCCAGTGTCCCTGGATAGAAATGATAGAAGGGTTTCTTCTCAATGGGATCGTTGTTGACAGCACACGGGTTGCCATAGACTACGGTGTGCAGCTTGCCCCCACGATTCTCTCGCACCCGGCAGTCGCCGCGATGGCCATCGCTGATGATGCACCCCTTGGGGCAAAGCTGACACTTCACATACTGGCCGCTGTGGGGCGTGTGGCAATAGAGCACCTGGGAGGGTTGCCGAGTACCATGACAGGTCTGGCAGCGAAAGTTTTCCTTTATACCAGCGTAGTACCGGGCCTCCCGGACATGAGGCGAGGCAGGAGCTGCCTTAGCATTCTTTCCGGCGTGCGTCAGCCAATCCCAGGCGACTAATCCCCCCGCCGCGCACAGGCCCAACCCCGCCAATCCCTTTAAGAATTTACGTCTGGAAAGCCTCTGCATACGCCATCACCTTCCTCGTGTCACCTTAACACCCCTCACATCTCCGCGTTAATCAATAAACCCTCAACACCTCCAACCCGGCCGATCTAGCCAGGCCCCCAGCCCAGAAATAGTTCACCACAGCCAGGATCACGCCCAGGACAGCGAGTATGGCCAGGGGTCGCCCTCGCCAACCCCGTACCACGCGGGCGTGCAGATACAAGAGATAGATCAGCCAGGTCGCCAAAGCCAGGATTTCTTTCGGTTCCCAATTCCAGTAGCTCCCCCAGGCCATCTGGGCCCAGATCGCGCCGGTAATCATCGCCAAGGTCATCCAGGGGAAACCCAGGACCACTCCCCATTGGCCCAGCTCTTCAAGGACCTCACCTGAGGGGAGCGCTGCCCATCTACTCAGCCATCCCCGCATCAGGTAGAGGAGGCCCGTCACCGCCGCTGCCCCAAAGGCTCCGTAGGCCATCGCCAACGTTCCCGCGTGCAGTTGCAGCCACAAGCCGTCCAGAGCCGGGGGGAGAGGCCGCACCATCTGCGCCACGGCGGGAATCCCCAAGCGAGCATAGCCCATGACCATCAATGCCAAAAGAAGGAGCGCCGCCCCAACTGTCCTGGTGCCAGACTGCCCGATCATGGCCAGGTAAGCGAGAAGGAGCATTCCTACACAGACCAGGACAAACTCATAGGGGCTGGCCAGAGGCCAATAGCCTCCCCAAAGACCGCGCTCCACCAATCCCCCCAAAAGAGCCACGAGACTTATCCCCACGGCGGAGGTGGAAACCCACGCCCACCGCTCGCTTTCGCCGGCAAGGAGAAACGATGTAGCCACCCCTGCTAGCAAGGCCAGGGCACTCAGCCCCAGGAACAACCCCTCAAGCGCCTCCATAAGCCATCTCCTCCCTGATGATTGCTACCAACCGCGCGAAATGCCTGTCGAAGCCCAGCCAGTCCCCTTCGGCCATCCCCGCCAGGAGGAGGCGGCCATCCGGCGTCACCCGGGCCCAAAGCCGCTGATGAGGAAGGTAGAACGAAAGCATGAGACCTACCATGAGCCCCAAGGCAGACGAGATCACAGTGATGAAAGAGGGGTCGTAAACGGCCAATAGCACCACATAATCTGTAGGTACAAAGGTCAGAGCGATCCCTTCCCATACCAGAGCCTCACCGGCGACCACCCATTTGCTCACCGCCGGGCCAACCCGTCCTTCCTGGACCGGGCGTATGGATACGGTAGAAAGCCCGGCGCTCCCTTCGTCGGAAGTATAGGACACCTGCAAGCTCAGCTTTGAGGATGGGATGCTCACCTCCCGGTAGCTTCCCTCTTCTTGGAACAGAAGAATAGCCTCTTCATCGGGGGAACCATTGCCCGCTACCAGTTGTAGCCGGCGTCCAGTGGCATCAGTAGCCGTCACCCGCAGGGCAGGCCCGTAAGAGGCCAGGTAACAGCCAATCCCCTGGACTACCAGAGGTTGGTTCAGCCAGACCTCCTGCGTAGTAGCTATGCCATCGGCCAGAACTGTTACCGGCGCCCGATACTGTCGTGGCACCCCGTCGGGTAGCCGTTCGATGACCAGCCTTTCCGCCCGTACCTGCACCGTTGGCCGGTGCCTCAAAGCGCGTGTCTGACCAGGGCCCAGGGTAATTTCTTCACGCCAGGCCAGCGGGTACATCCAGACCAGATTGACCACCAAGAGAGTCAGAGACCAGTGTGTGATCTGCGTCCCCAGGGCCCCAATGTGGTTGCGGCTGGCATGCAGGGCGACCCCTTCATCGCCCTCCCTCCAAAGCAAGCGATACCGATGACGGCGGAGGATATTGGTGAGGATATTCACGGCTTGTTGCCGAGGGGGGACAGAGATCTGTGCGTTATGTTTAAGAACGCTGAAAAAGGCTTCCGGTTGTGCCACCTGGGGGAAACCAGGGCTCGCCTAATACTACAACCGTACTTAATGGTTTTGCCACTACATGTTGTATCGGAGAC
>DYIS01000115.1:4199-7930 GCA_020723545.1 Ktedonobacter racemifer | reverse complement strand
TGGCAACTTGTCCTACGTGCTATTTTTCCAACCCTGGTCCCAAGCCCGCTGCGCTTTGAGACTTGCCACTTGTGACCGAAGATTCTCTAAGCCCACCCGTAAGGCCAGCAGGTAAAAGAAGACCAGGATCATGGCCACCATGCCCACGATGAAGGTGACCAGCATGGACGGCGCCAGGCCAATCCTCCCCGGCTCGAAGAGCACCGGGTGGATGGTACGCCACCAGCGAATGGCCATGAAAACGATTGGCACATCGGCAAAGCCAGCGATGCCGAAGACGGCAGCAAAACGCGCCCGCCGGTCGGGGTCGTCCAGGCTGTTGCGCAGCATCAGATAGGCCACGTAGATCAGCCATAGTACCAGGGTGGTGGTCAGGCGAGGGTCCCAGGTCCACCAGGTGCCCCAGATGGGTTTAGCCCAGATAGAGCCGGTGATCAGCCCCAGGGAGCAGAAGACCACGCCGATCTCCGCCGAGCTGTGGGCCAGGATGTCCCAGCGCCGTTCCCGTTTCCAGAGGTACAAAGCACCCCCGACGGCGGTGATGCCGAAAGCCAGGAAGGAGACAATATTCACCGGCACGTGCCAGTAGAATATCCGCTGCACGATCCCCATCATCCGCTCCGTGGGCACCCAGGCGAAGATGAGATAGATGGAGAAGAGTACAGCAAGCAGAGCCACTCCGCCCAGCAATTTGATTCCTCTCATGCGTATCTTGTTTACTCCTCTATAACATGCTCAAAGGCCAGCAGGCCAATCACCAGATAGATCACGTCAAAGGTTGCCAGGAGTTGTAGCCAGTTGGCAGCATCGGCCAGGTTGCCGGCCAGGGCTGCCCCACTGGCTTTCACCGCCCCGATCAACACTGGCACCAGCACTGGAAAGAGCAAGATGGGGAGCAGCGCCTCCCGCGCCCGCGTGTTCACCGACATAGCGGCGAAGAGTGTCCCCACTGCTGCAAAACCTACCGTTCCCAGGGCCACCACTGGCAACAGGGGGAGGATCAGGATGGGCAGATTAAAAAAGACCGAGAAGAGGGGGAGCGCCACCACTTCCATGGCCGCCATGAAGATGATAGCGGAGAGCATTTTGCCCAGGTAAAGGACACTTCGGTCAACAGGGCAGAGGAGCAGCCCCTCCAGGCAACCCCGATCCTTCTCCAGCACGAAGGAGCGGTTCAATCCCAGCACGCCAGCGAAGGTGATGGCCACCCACAATGCCCCCGGGGCGATGGCCGCCACGCTCGCCACCCGTAGCTCAAAAGCAAAGTTGAAGATCACCAAGGAGAGGACGGCAAAGACGAACATGGCCGTGAAGATCTCCTTGGTGCGCACCTCGGCAGCGATGTCTTTGCGGACAATGGCGATGATTTGGCTGATGGCAGATAACTGATAACTGGTGGCCAATGGTTCCGCGTCAGGCAAGATTGTTCTCCGAAAATCCTCTCGCCGGTTCCGGCACCTGCGGAGCAGATTTGCAAAACCTGGCATACAATTGGCGGAAGCCTTCGTTGGAGAGGGCAGCGTGCTCTCCCTGGTAAACGATGCGCCCGCCGGAAAGGATGGCTACCTGATCGGCCAATTCCAGGCCCCGTTCCAGGTTGTGGGTAGTGAAGAGCACTGCCCGGCGTCGCCCATCAGAGCCCACCGAGGCCCCTTGCAAGAGAGGAATAGCTTCCAGATCCAGGCCAGCGTCCGGCTCGTCCAGGAGCAGGATCGGCGGGTCGTGGAGCAGGGCCCGGGCCAGGGCCAGGCGCTGCTGCATGCCACGAGAGTAGGTGCGCACGGGATCGCGGCGACGAGCCCATAGCCCCATCTGCTTTAAGAGAGTAGCGATGCTCCCAGCGGCGTTGCCCAGGCCGTACATACGAGCATAGAAGGTCAAGTTCTCCTCAGCCGTCAGGTCATCGTAGAGATAGGTCTGATGCCCCATCACGCCGATCTGCCGCCGCGTTGCGTCCTCTTCTTTAGCCGGATCGTACCCTCCCAGGAGCACGCTACCGGCCGAGGGCCGGATGAGGCCGGCCAGAATCCGGATCAGCGTAGTCTTCCCCGCTCCATTGGGCCCGAAGAGGGCCACGAACTCCCCCAGCCGTACCTGTAGATCTACCCCCTGCAATACCTGCCGTGGGCCGAAGGATTTCTTCAGGCCAATAGCTTCAACGGCGAACATAACAGACTTCCCTCATTTCTCCCTCATTATCGCCGCCAGCCGTCTCTTCAACCCGGCTCTTTCCGCTCGGTACTCCTCTTCGCCAATGTCCCCAGCCTCGTAACGGTCGTCCAGGTCGGCGATGGCCAGGATGAGAGAGGCCCGATCCTCAACGACCCGAGCCGTCTCGGTGGGCACCGCTTGAGCGCGACGCCGCTGCAAGGCATAGCCCAGGGCGATGACCACCGCCAGCACTCCCAGGCCCACCAGCACCACCCTGTACAAGGCGCTCTGGTCGGTGGTGCTGGTGTAGCTCCTCTCCTCCGTGGTTGCTGCTGGGCCAGGCGAAGCCACCGACGGGAGTTTGGCGGGTATGTTGCTGAAGTCCACGGTCACCTCTGTCCCCCTGGCTAGGTTCTGGCCGGCCAGGTGCAAGTAATTGGTCCCCTGGCCGCTCATCCTCTCCCTGGCCACCAACACCGTGCTGGTGATGACCTGCCCCACATCGGGGACCAGGAAACTCAGGTTGCTCACGGCATAATCCAGCTTGCGGTTGAAGCGAGCCGTGGGCGGGTCCAGAGGCAGGTTGTAGGAGAAGAGCACCGGCTGCATCCCCGGCAGGATAGGCGTGGTGGCCGTGAAGACATCGCCGCCGAAGACCACCCCCTCTAGGCCCTGGCCATACTCCACGTTTTTTGCTCCCCTTGGGAGGGAGAAGCGTAAGGTGGCCCGCTGCTCATCGGTGATCGGCTCGCCGGAGCCGATGAAGGTATGGTCGCCGGTGTTTTGGAAGATGTAGAACTCGGAGGTCTGCAAGGCTCCCTGCACCAGGTTGGCCAGGATGTGCACCCGCTGAACGGAGACCTGGGCGTCGCTGTTTGTGCCCTCGTAGACCTCCAGGAGTACAGGTAGGGTGGTCTGGTCTTTGGCAAACCCCGCCGGTTCACTGCTGTACTCCACTCCTTGGTAATAGGTCGAGACCGTATAGCTATAGCTCCCCGTCGCCGAAAGGTCAGTGAACTGGAAAGCCCCGGCAGCATCGGCCTGGGCGGTGCGTTTCTCTACCAGACTGGTCCCCTGGTGAATGTGTAGGGTCACCGGCAGATTGCCCACAGGGCCGCCGCCTGCCGTCTTATTGATCACCTGGCCCCGGATCATCCCCTTGCCATCATCGGCCCAGGCCAGAGTGGTCAGGAGCGTCAAGGCAAGGAACATTAAGGTCATGAACGAAAGGGCCAGCGCCTTTCTCCCCACTTAGTTGCCTCCTTGCGCGGTGAGTCATAGCTTTTGGCCGCACCTGGCGCAGAAGCGATCCCCCTCCTGGAACACCGCCCCGCACGATGAGCAACTCCTGGACAGAGCGGCGCCGCAGTGGCGACAGAAGGCGTCGCCAATATCGTAAGCCATCCCACAGCGAGAGCAGATTAGCGTCGCTGGCTTTCCCTTAGATACCGCCACCTGTTTGGGCTGGTGACGCGATGGAATTGGGGCCCCCGTGTCTACGCCAACACCGGCCCGCCGGGCCTGGCGCACCGCCGCCACCTCCCGTTCAATCTTGTCCTCGTAGCCCAGAGCCTCGTTAG
>DYIS01000115.1:0-4189 GCA_020723545.1 Ktedonobacter racemifer | reverse complement strand
ACCTCCCGTTCAATCGCGTCGTCCAGGCCCTCATCCCACGCCCCTACGGGCGCCAACTTTGGCTGCTCGTCCAAGGCCTTGAGGATGGCCACAGCCTTGCGGGTGTAGCGTTCCCGCAAATCGGTGTAGTCCTTGCCGGAGAGATTGCCCATCTCGTGGTCAAAATCCAACTCTTTGATGGAAGCATAGACGGCGTCCCGCTGAGCCCTCAGCGACTCCGTAACGGTCTCGCCTGCCACAGTCAGGGCCTCCTCTGTCCTCGCCCTGAAAAGCGGATATCCGGCGGCCGCTACGGCCACTCCCGCTAAAACCACGGTGAAAATGATCTCCATACGCTATATCTCCCATCAGTCGCTTGAAGCGACCGTCTCAGATAGGTTCAAGCTGGCTTGAAGTCAGCTTCCATCAAACGCCGCCAGATCCCGCCGCAGCCGCTCCTCGTACTCAGCCACTTCGGCATCGGTCACCTCTTCCACGGTCACCTCTTCCAGTTCCTGGCTGCGGAAGACCCATTTGCGCAGAGCCAGGTACACCGCCCCAGCTCCCAGGACAATCCCGGCGAAGGGGACAACCCAGGCTATCAGGTTAAAGCCTCTCTTGGTGGGTGTGGATAACACCACCTCGCCGTACTGGCCTACAAAGTAGGCCAGGATTTCCTCTTTGCTCTTACCCTGGTCCAGGTACGCCTTGATCGTCTGGCGCATCTGCTCCGCCGTGCCGCAATCGCAGGAGGCTACCGTCTTGGTGCAGCCGCACTGGCACATCAACTCGTTGGCGATGGCATCCACCGCCCCATCGGCCAGGACGGGGGTGGCGACCATCAAGATGAGTAATCTCACCGATAAGATGGTCAGTAAGGTACGTTTCATCGCACTCAGCCCCCTCCCACCCTTTCTCTTCTATCCGGCAGGAAGGCGATCACCGTCCCAAAGAGCAGCACCACCCCACCGATCCAGATCCAGATCACCATGGGATTGACGATGAGACGGAAATTGGCCGTGCCGTCGTCCTCCCAACCGGTCAGGATGAGATACAGGTCTTCGATGAGGGTGGTGCGCACGTCCACTTCGGTGTTGGGCTGCTCGTGGCCCCGGTGGAACTCCTTGGCTGGGGCCATGTTCCCCAGGTACTTGCCGTTCTGGCTCACCTCAAGGTTAGCCGCCACCACCTGCTTGCTGGCGGTAGGATACTGGTTGAGTCCCTTGTAGGTCAAGTTGTAATCCTTTACCGTGGCCGATTCACCCGGTCGCAGGGTCACCTGGTTCTCCATTTTGTATAGCGACGAAGCCGCCACGCCCACGGCGATGAGGATGATCCCCAGGTGCACGAAGTAGCCGCCATAGCGGGGCTTGTTCTGCCAGATCAGGTTGAAGAGGGCGGCCAGATAGCCCTCGCTTAAGGTGCGGTGCCGCGCTCGAGTCCCTCGGTAGAACTCTAATAGAATTGTCGCGACGACGAACGCACACAGGGAGAAGGCCACCACGGCGTAGCTTTCACGGATGCTGCCCATGAAAAGCACCAGGGCGAAAACCATGGTGGCGATGAAAGGATATAGAAAGTTGCGGATCAGGTTCTCCGTGGAGGCCCGCCGCCACCCAATGAGGGGGCAGATGCCCATGAGGACGATAATGGCCAGGAAGATTGGCGCATTCACCTGGTTGAAGAAAGGCGGGCCCACGGTGATCTTCACACCCCGCACCGCCTCGGAGACCAAGGGGAAGACCGTTCCCCAGAAGGTGGCAAAGGCTGCTCCCACCAGCAAGAGGTTATTGAAGAGGAAGCTAGACTCCCGGGAGACGAGGCTGTCTAACTCGTTCTCGCTCTGGAGCCTATCCAATCGTTCCACCAGCAGGGCCACGGAGAAGATGACGATCAGTCCGAGGAAGCCCACGAACATCGGCCCGATGTTGCTCTGGCCAAAGGTGTGCACGGAAGAGAGGATGCCAGAGCGGGTGAGCATCGTCCCAAAGATAGAGAGGGCGAAGGTAACGATGATCAGCACCATGTTCCAGACCTTGAGCGCACTCCGGCGCTGCTGGATCATCACCGAGTGCAGGTAGGCCGTGCCGGTGAGCCAGGGCATGAAGGAAGCCGATTCCACCGGATCCCATCCCCAGTAGCCGCCCCAACCTAGTTCCACGTAGGCCCATTGGGCCCCGAAGATGTTCCCCAGCCCCAGGAAGAACCAGGCGAAGAGCGTCCAGCGACGGGTGCTCTTGATCCATTCGCTCCCCAAGTTGCCAGTGATGAGCGCCGCCATGGCGAAGGCGTAGGGTATGGTGAAGCCCACATAGCCCAGGTAGAGGGTGGTGGGGTGAAAGAACATCCCCGGATTCTGCAATAATGGGTTCAAGCCATTGCCATCGGGTGGGGTGACCGCCAGCCGGGTGAAGGGGCTGGCGATGAAGGTGAGCAGGAAGAGAAAGAAGGTCTCCGTGCCCATCATCACGGCCATGACGTAAGGCATGAGGTCACGGTGTCGCTCCCGGTTCTGCCAGACGACCACGGTGGCAAAGAGGGCCAGCGTCCAGGCCCAGAGGAGAAGTGATCCCTCGTTGCCGCCCCAGAAAGCAGAGATAGTATAAAAGAGCGTCATATCCCGGCTGGAGTACTCGGCCACGTACTTCAGGGAGAAGTCCCGGCCAATCAGGGCGAACAAGAGGGCGATAGACGCTATGGTGGTAAAGGCAGCCACCACATAGATGCTGTTGCGGCTGCTCTGCAAGAGTTCCCCGTACCCCTTGCGTACCGCCAGCAAAGCGGCCACCATAGCATAGGCCGCTACCAACAGGCTGACCAGTAAAGCTGCATTGCCAAGCTCAGGCATTATTACCTCCAAAGATGTGACAAGCTATGCCATTCAAGCCTATAAGCAAAGGTTACAACCGGTTTCTCGGCGTCTTTTGTGTCTTTGCGGTAAAACCTTGTCTCATCTGCACAAAATCGGATGTCAAGGAGTTTAGAGTGGTCTATGCCGCCAGTACTCCGAAGAACCCTTCTCCGGCGGTTTTTCCTTCATCTGGTGTATCTGTCGTCGCCAGGCCTCCTCGTTGAAGCCGCTGGCCTGCCACATGCCGTTCAAGAAGGACCGTACCGCTGTCCACAACGCTCTCAGTTTTTCCATGATACCTCCCGATTTGCACCACCAAGGCACGAAGATACAAACGAAAACTTGGCGTCTTAGCATCTTCGTGGTGAGCTATTTTTTAACCTTCGCCGTGGGCACTGCGTATAAGGAACTACTCCGGCTCGTACTTGGATGGGCATTTAGCGAAGAGTTGGCTGGCCTGGAAAACGCCGTTGGCGTCCAGCCTGCCCTCGACCACCACGTCGGCTCCCTCTTTGAAAGTATCCGGGATTACTCCTCTATAGGCCACAAGCACCGTTTTGGTGGGGTCTTTCTCGTCGTAGGCCAAGAAGCGCAGGGTCATGATGCGATTGTCTCGCTGGATGGAGCCTTCTTGCACCTTGCCGGCCAGGCGTACTCCCTGGCCCACCACCTCGGCCTGGCGGGCCTTTAGCTCGCCCACAGTCAGGTAGTACATCATGTTACCCTGGAAGGCGTTCAAACCCAGGGCGGTGATGGCCAGCACTACAATCCCCACGCCCAAAAGCAGCTTCAATTTATTGGCCTTAAGCCAGCCTCGGCCCACGGGCCGCGTCACCTCTGCCACAGCCATGGATACACCTCCACCAATCAACCGTTATTGCGGCAAATAGCGGTGCGGGCACTTCAATAGCACCTGTGTTGCCTGAAAAACACCATCACGCCCCAGACGGCCTTCGGCGATAGCCACCGCGCCGGCCTTGAAACCATCGGGTGCTGTGCCCCGGTAAACGACCGGTAGCACCTGCCCGGTCGCACCATCGTCGCTGAGGTGAAACCGCAGGAGTCCCTGGCGTTTGTCCCATTCCACCGAACCAGCCACGACTGTGCCTCCCACACGGGAACCCTCGCTGTAGGCCGCCTCGCCCTTGGCCTGTAGCTCGCTCACCGTCAGGTAATAGACCCGGGTCATATCATACCAGCCACGCACCCCCAGGCCTAACAACGCCACCACGATAACCGCCAGTCCCCACAGCCACCTCCTCCGCCGCACTCTCCCCTCCCCACCTAATACTACAACCTCACTTGTCATTCTGAGGAGCAGAGCGACGTATTTCGAGCAGGCTATGCCTGCTCAGAATC
>DYIS01000114.1 GCA_020723545.1 Ktedonobacter racemifer | reverse complement strand
GCAGGTTGCCCAGGATGAGCATCAGGGCGAAGAAGAGGACGCCCGCGCCACCGGCCGCCGCCTGGCCCTTGAAGACCACACTGGCCAACAAGGTGACCGCCAGATAGGCCAGGAGCCAGGTCAAGAGGAGCACGTTCAACCCGTCGAACCACACCGGGTCTAAAGTTGCCTCGGGGAACAGGACCGACAGGTAGTAGTAGCAGGCCACAGCGGCCAGGGATAGGGCCAAGGCCAGGGAAAGCGCCGGGGTGAGGAACTTGGCCGCCAGGAAGTCAAAGCGGCTGACCGGCTTGGTCAGGATCATGGCCGCTGTCCCCCGGGACCTCTCTTCTGCCACCGCCCCCATGGTCATGAAGATGAGCAGGAGCGGGATCAGGCCGAAGTTCTTGTGGTACTGCACCAATCCGTCCGTGGCGGAGGGTTCAATGGTCATGACTATCTGCACCCCGCTGGCGCTGTTGCCCAGCGACGAGATGATGTCGGGCATGGCCTTGGCGGTGATGGGGGAGCCGATGCCAATGACTAGACAGATAACCACCAGGACCAGCAACCTGTAGGTCCGGATCTGGTACTTGAGTTCTTTCTTCAAGAGAGCGAGCAGATTCACTCCTGACCTCCCTGCCGTTCATCCCCTACCAGTTTCACGAAGATGTCCTCCAGGCTGGGCATCGCCAGTTCATAGCGCAAGAGGCCAGCCTGGCTGGACGAAACCACCTGGGGCAGCTCTCGTTTCGCCGTGGAGACATCCCGGGCAAGAACCTTAAGGGCCGTCTCGGTGGCCTCGACCTTTTCCACCCAAGGGAGCGCCCGCAGCCTGGCGGCGAGCCCGGCGACCGGCTCCTCAAACTCCAGGACGAAAATGGGCTTGGCATATTTCTCCTTGAGCTCCTCGGTCCTGGCCTGGGTCACCAATCGGCCATGGTTCAGGATGCTCACCGTGTCGCAAACCCGTTCGACGTCGGCCAGGATGTGGCTGGACATGAATACGGTGGTCTGACCCTTCAGGGCGCGGATGACGTTCAGGACGTCCAGGCGGCCCAACGGGTCCAGGGCTGATGCCGGCTCGTCCAGGAAAAGCACCCGCGGTTTGTTGATCATGGCCTGGGCGATGCCCAGGCGTTGCCTCATGCCCCTGGAGTAGCCGCCTACCCGGCGTCTGGCCGCCGAGACCAGGTCCACCAGCCCCAAGACCTCGTCCACCCGGCTTTTCCGGGCCTTTGGGCAAAGCCCGAAAAGCTCCCCCACGTGCTCCAGGAACTCCCGACCGCTCATCCAGTTGTAGAAGGCCGGCTCCTCCGGCAGGTAGCCGATGATGCCATGCACCGCCCGGGAATCCGCCGTGACCTGGTGGCCCGCTATCCAGGCCTGACCCGCAGTCGGATGCGTCAGGCCAGTCATGAGCTTGATGGTGGTGGTCTTCCCGGCGCCGTTGGGGCCCAGGAAGCCGAATATGCTGCCCTCTTCAATGCTCAGGCTGAGCCGATCCAGGGCCAGCAAACCGTCATACTCTTTGCTCAAGCCCAGACAGCGAACTGCTTCCATGACTAACTCATTCCTCCTTGCGACCGATCAACAGGTAGGCCGCCGGGCCAATCATATTGACCAGGAGGATGACTAGGGCCCAGACCAGTTTGTTCCCCCCTAACACGTGTTGCCGTTTGGCCAGGTCGTAGAGGGCCACAGCCATGAGGATCAGTTGAAGGGCAATCAACGGTGCTACTAAAGGCAAGACCTGTTGCAAGTCAATGCAACCAGTCATGCGTGACCTCCCTCCCCGTCTGCCGCTTAAAGACTCCCAGGTCTGACGATGTCATAATTGTACTAGTGAATTGGTACAATCATATCACATCGTGGCCAATTGTCAAGGGTCTTGGCCCCCGCACAAGGTTGCCTTGCTAGCGGTATCCACTTGTGGTAAACTAGCTGCACTGCAAAGTTGACCGAGGCAGGTCATGGTTAATCGCCTCACCTCTGCCCTGGAGGCGCTGCCCGATCGTAAGGGATCGCCGAGCGCGGAGCAGCTAGAGGCATTTTCGGGCCTGGGGCGGGAGGGGTTGAGGCAATTTCAAGAGGCCTGGCAGGGGCTGGAGCCTGCGTGCCGGCGAAGGTACATCAAGAACCTGGCCGAGGCCGCCCAGGACGATGCCCAGTTGGATTTCGATGGGATCTTTCGTCTCTGCCTTTCCGACCCAGATCCAGAGGTCCGGGTTCAGGCCATCGAGGCTCTCTGGGAGAACCGGGACGGGTCTCTCTTCCGCCCGCTCATGGGCCTGCTGCATGATGCGTCGGCGGAGGTGCGCGCGGCGGCCGCTGCCTCTCTGAGCCGCTATGTTGACCTACTTGAGCTGGGGAGGCTTCCTTCGCCCAGGGGCGAGGCATTGAAGGCAGCGCTCCTGGGTCTGGTCAAGGACGACAACGAGACCATGGAGGTGCGCTGCCGGGCCCTGGAGTCCATCGCCGGGCTGGAACAGGAGGATGTCCGGGAGCTCATCGCCCTGGCCTACCAGGCCCCGGAGCGCCAGATGCGGGTCAGCGCCGTCTATGCCATGGGGCGTAACCTGGTGGACTCCTGGCAGCCGATGATCCTGGCCGAGCTGCACAGCGCTGAACCGGAACTCCGCTACGAGGCAGCCCAGGCCGCCGGGGAAATGGGGTTGGCGGAGGCCGTGCCAAGGCTTATCCACCTGACCGAGGACCCGGACCGCCAGGTGCAACTGGCCGCCATCTGGTCCCTGGGACAGATCGGCGGGGAGGAGGCCAAGGGCACCCTGAGGGCTTGTGCCGAAGGTACAGATGCCGACCGGCGCGAGGCCGCTCTGGAGGCCCTGGCGGAGATAGCCTTTCGAGAGAACCCCCTCAACCCGCTCCTGAACATAGCCTGATTCTTTGCAAGTAAAGGAACATGGCTCTCAAGCCGAAGACGCTAGCTCGCCCGCCACAATCGGGGCCGAACCGCCCTACGGCCTTGGGCAAGAAAGACGCAGGTGAAGATGCAGGGACAACAGTTGAAGAGCGTATTCCTGCTGAGCACGCTATTCGTGAACGCTGGCAACCTGGGGTTGCCCTGAACCTTTTCGCCTTTGGCGAGGAAGGGTTCAACCTGGCCGTCGTTTGCTTCGTGACCCAGGCCGTATTGACTAACACCATGGCCGTTTACTTCGCCTCCCGGTCTAACTCCAACGCCCTCGGCTCTATCGCGAATGTATTGAGAATGCCCTTGCTGTATGCGGCCCTCTTGGCCCTTGCCGTCAATTTGAGCGGGGCCACGGTCCCGACCTACCTGCTGAAGCCGGTGAAGCTGGCGGGCGATGCCGCGGTCCCCTTGATGTTGTTGCTTTTGGGCCTGCAACTATCCCGGACCTCCCTGGCCGGGCAAGTGGGCTACGTCGGGCTAGCCGCCGTGGTTCGGCTGCTCCTGGCACCAGCCCTGGCCTACGGCCTCCCCGGCACTCTGGTCTTGGCCGGTTTGACTCGAAAGGTGGCGATATTGCAGGCCAGCATGCCCACGGGAGTGATGACCGGCCTCCTGGCGGTGGAGTTTGACGCTCGTCCTGACCTGGTCACCGGGGTGATCTTCACCTCGACGCTCCTGAGCGTCGGCACCCTGACCGTGCTGATCAGTCTTTTGCGATGAAGGGTTCGCCATGAGCAGCGTGTCCGAGAACCTGGCAGAGAGGCTAGACCGCGAGCTGCGCACGCGCTCGCAGGAGGCCAGGCATTATCTCCTGACCGCCTTTGCCGAGGCGGCCTCCACTATCGACCGGCTGGAGGAGCCGCCCTCCATCGTTTTCTTGGGAAACCCGTTTGAGGGGCATCGGGAGATCCAGGCGCTCACGCGGTTGGCCAACGGCTTCGTGGTCTACCTGCCACCCCTGGCTCTGATGGTGGATCCGGGGCCGGACATCATCTCTCGCTCCCTGGCTGCGGGCATCCAGCCAGCCCGTCTCAAGGCCATATTCGTCTCCCATCCCCACATAGACCACTACGCCGGCGTGGAGGCGGTCATCGAGGAGATGTGCCTGCTCATGATGGTCCGGCGTGGCTACCTCCTGCTCTCCGCGGACACCGCGCGATCCGGCGCTATCAGCGCCTTCCACCGGGGCGCGGCGCCAAGGGGTGGCCCCACCACAATGGTCCTGGAACCTGGCAAGAGCTTCGAGCTGCTGGGGACCGCGATCACCCCGGTGCCCGCCTATCATCCGGGGGGTGGCTGCGGCCTGATCCTGAAGAAGGAGGGCCTCAAGATAGGCTACACCAGCGATACCAACTACGTGGTGTCCTACCGGGGCAAGGACGGCGTCCACCAGTTGAGTGGAGGGGACCCTTTCCAACCCCTGGATGACTTCGAAGAGATCCAGGAGTACCGCCAGGATCTGAAGGACAGGTATGGCAAAGTGGACGTCCTCATCGCCAATGTGGGCGGCCACAACAGCGGTGTCCGGGATGAGCTGAGCTCCCTGGGCCTGGCCCATTTATTGCGAGGCTCTCAGGTCAAGCTGTGCCTGCTCACCCATTTCCTGCGCACCCTGCTGGTCCCGGAGGACCTGCGGGACCGGGTGGCCCGCTATGTGGAGGCGGCCAGCGGGGTGAAAACCATGGTTGCCTGCAGTTGCCTGCGGCTGGACCTGGCTCCCTTTGCTAACGCCGAGGGGAGAGACTGAATATGACCAGCACCCCGCTTGAGTCTATCCGCCATCTCATCATCGACATGGACGGAGTGCTTTACCGGGGCAACCGGCTTATGCCCGGGGCGGACCGGCTCCTTCCCTGGCTGGATCAGCATGGCATCAAGTACGTCCTCGTCACCAACAACTCAACCCGGACCCCATCGCAATACGCCGAGAAACTGCGGAGAATGGGGCTCGTGGTATCACCTGGGCTGGTCCTGACCTCCTCCCAGGCCACCGCCTCGTATCTGCAACGGGTGGCCGAAGATGGCGACCGGGTCTACTGCATCGGGGAAGACGGCCTGCGGCAAGCCCTGGCCCAGGCTGGCTTTGAGTTCTCCGAGGTCGATCCCAGCTACATAGTGGTGGGCCTGGATACGGGATTTACCTACGAAAAGCTCAAGCGCGCCTGCCTGGCCATCCGCGCCGGGGCCGGGTTCATCGCCACCAACCCAGACCTCACCTTTCCAGGGGAGGAGGGCATTCTGCCCGGCTGTGGCTCGCTGATAGCTGCCATCCAGGCTTGCACTGGTGTGGCACCCAAGGTCATCGGGAAGCCGGAGCCAGGGCTGTTGCAGGCGGCCATGGATATGATGGCGAGTCAGCCGGAGAACACCGCTATCCTGGGCGATCGCCTGGATACCGACGTGCTGGGTGGCCATCGGTTGGGGATCACCACTATCCTGATCCTCTCCGGCGTCTCCCGGCCAGAAGATGCTGCCAGCGCCTCAATTAAGCCTGACTACGTCTTCTGGGACCTGCCCGAGTTAATGCGAAGCTTCTCCGCACCGGCGGTATCGCCTCCCAAGAAAACGATATGGAGGAGGAAGTCATGATCGAAGGGGTTAGCGTCAAACCGCTAAAGGTCATCGCCGACGAACGAGGCTACCTTTTCGAGATGCTCCGGTGCGACGACAAGTTTTTCCAGAGATTCGGCTACACGTACCTGACGGCGGTGTATCCTGGCGTGGTGAAGGCCTGGCATTATCACAAGGTGCAAACCGACCATTTCGTCTGCGTCCAGGGCATGGCCAAGGTGGTGCTCTACGATGGCCGGCAGGGCTCTATAACGTTCGGCGAGGTCAACGAGTTCTTCATGGGCGATCGCAACCCGATCTTGCTGGTCATCCCTCCCCTGGTCATGCACGGGATGAAAGGCATCGGAACCGAAACGGCGCTGATCATCAATCATCCCACGGAGGCGTATAATCACCAGCAGCCCGACGAGTACCGCCTGCCCTGGGATTCCCCGGAAATCCCCTACGACTGGGCCTTGAAGAATGGCTGATGGTTCTTAAACTATTGATATGAAGCTCTGCTCGGAACGCCTTATTGTTCTCTCTCTCTTTTTTGCCAGCCTGTTGCTCTATGCAGCTACCCTGTCCCCCGATGTCCTGGGCGGCGACCCCGGCGAGGCGCAGTTCGTGCCATATGTCCTGGGCATCATGCACTACACCGGTTATCCCCTCTACACCCTCCTGGGCAAGCTCTGGACCTATGTTCTTCCTTTCGGCAATGTCGCTTACCGTATGAACCTGCTTTCTGCGTGTGCGGCCAGCATCACCATCGCCCTGGTTTACCTCATCACACGACAGTTGAGTTGGAGCCGGGCGAGCGCAGTGCTGGCCGCCGCCAGCCTGGCCATCGTGCCTCTTTTCTGGGATTGGGCTACGCTGGCAGGGGTGCGGGCGCTGAATGTTCTCTTGGTGGGGCTCTGCATCTATATGGCTTTGATCTGGCAGCGAGCGATGACAGGAGGGGAGCCGGCCGCTCCATCTCGCTTTTATCTCCTCTGCCTGGCCTATGGCTTGAGCTTGGCTCACCATCGAACCGCTATCCTGTTAGCGCCGGGGCTGGGGCTCTTCATCCTGGCTGTGGATCGGAGCATCCTGAGACAGGGTGGCATTCTGCTCAAAGGCCTGGCCTGGGCGGCCATGCCCTTGCTACTCTATCTGTACCTGCCACTACGCAGTGCTACGGGCGCCCCCTTTGACCTGCACCACCCGGACAACTGGGAACGCTTCCTGGACCTGGTCACCGCTCGCCAGATGAGTGGCTACTTGCAGTCGGTGACCTGGGCCGAGGTGCCCGCGCGCCTGGGGTTCTATGTCCGAGACTTGGCGGCGCAGTTCACCGTGCCGGGCCTGGTCCTGGGCCTGGTGGGGCTGGCAACCCTGTGGCGAAAGCAGCCCCGGGAATCGGCGCTGTTTTCCTTGCTCTTCGCGGCCATCGTCGCTTTCACCGTCGCCTACCGCGCCGACCGCAGGCCCGGGCTTAACGAAGTCTTTCTGATTCCGTCTTACCTTGTTTTCGCCATCTGGCTTGGCCTGGCCCTGGAACCAGCATGGGGGCTCTTGGCGAGGGGCCTGGGGCGTCAAGCGTTCAACGTTCAACGTTCAACCTTTCAAGCTTTGATCCTGAGCCTGTTGGCAGTCTGGTATGGAGCGAGCGGCTGGAGCACCTACCAGAAATTCAAGGCGGGACGATGGGTGCCTCTGGAGGCCTATCGGCAACTCCTCCAGGGCCAGCAGGCCCGGCGCTACGTGCAGTTGACCCTGCCTCTCCTGGAGGATGACGGCCTGTACCTGGCCGACTGGGAACAGGCCACGGCCCTTTGGCACGCCCAATTGGTGGAAGACGTCAAGCCGGGCGTGGAGGTGCAACAGGTCCTTAAGGAGGAAGACCTGAACCGCTGGATCGACGAGGCCCTGAGCGCGGGGCGCCCGGCCTACGTGGGCCGGGCCTTCCCGGCCCTTCTGGGCAGAGCTAACCTTACCTGTGTCGGCGCGGCCCTCCGGGTGGGCGGCTCTTCCTCTAATAAGACTCCCCTCCTTCATCAACCGGCCAACGCTGTCCTGGAAGGAAGACTGAGACTGGCTGGTTTCCGCCTGTGGCAGCAAGACCTCCGCCGGGGAGGTGTGGTCCCGATATCGCTTTACTGGGAAGCACTGGAAAAGCCTAAGGCGAACTATTCCGTGTCGGTGCGCCTCTTCGATCCCCAGGGCAGACAGGTGGCCCAGAAAGACTACTCAAACCCGGTCCTGGGCCTTTATCCTACGAGCTTGTGGTCCACCGGGGAGGTGGTGGGCGATTTCTATGAGCTGGCCCTGCCGAGACAGGGGTTGCCGGGCGCTTACCGATTGCGGCTGATGGTCTATGAGAGCCCTGGGCCGGGCCAATGGCGCAACCTGACCGTTTCGGGCTCCGAGCCGCCGAGGGATTTCATCGAGCTGCCTCCAATGACCGTCCATTGAAACCGAAAGGAGATTAGGCGCTTACCGCATCAACATCGACAAAATTTTGTCGATCTTTGTGACATGCC
>DYIS01000113.1 GCA_020723545.1 Ktedonobacter racemifer | reverse complement strand
AAGCCGATGTCGAAGGTGCCGCCGTCGCCGGCCCAGGTCACCACCGTGGTCCCGGTATCGCCCTTCATGTCCAGGGCCGCTCGCACCCCCGCTGCGGTCGAGCCCCCGGTTTCAAAGGCAGTATGGTAAACCGGCACGCTCAGCGCCGAGTAGGGGAAGGGCCCGGCGATGATGGACCAGCAACTCGCCGGCAATACCAGGATGGTCCGGGGGCCCAGGGCCTTCAAGGCCAGGCGCATGGCTAGCCCAGCCCCGCAACCCGGACAAGCCACGTCTCCGGAATACATGTACTCATCTTCTGGAATCTGATAGCTCATACCTTTACCCCTATCCAGTCCGCCTCGGCCGGTGGCACGTCACGGCACGCAGTCAATTCAGCTATGTCCAGGATGGTCTGAGGCGTCACGTCCCGGCCGCCCAGCCCGGCGATGTAGCCGTAAACCTGAGGCCGCTTTAGGAGATTGTAGAGAGCGGACTTCAATTCCTGGCAAAATATCCCACCGTGGCCGAAGGAGATGTTCCGGTCAATGACGGCTACCTTCTTGAATCCGCCGAGCAGTTCTCCGACCTCCTCACCCGGGAAAGGCCGGAACATACGGATCTTCAGGAGCCCCACCTTTTCGCCCTGCTCCCGCAACCGGTCCACCGCTACGCGGGAGGTGCTGGCAATAGTACCGGAGGTCACCAGCGCCAACTCCGCTCCCTCCAGACGATAGCCCTCTATCGAACCATAGCTCCGGCCAAAGATGGCCTTGAACTGGGCGTCGGCCTCCCTGGCCACCTCCTTGCTCTGGAGCTGTGCCTGGTGCATCTTATAGCGCATCTCCATGTAGTGCTCGGGATTCACCAGGCCACCGAAGGAGTGCGGGTCGTCGGGATCAAGGATGAGGTCACGTCGGGCCAGCGGCAGGTACCTGTCCACCAGCGCCTGGTCGGGGATGTCCACGGGTTCCGAGGTGTGAGATAGTAGGAAGCCGTCCAGATTGATCATCACTGGCAGCATGACCTGCTCGGCAATGCGGTAGCCCTGGAGCACCGTGTCCAGGACCTCCTGGTTGCTCTCGCAGTAGAATTGCAGCCAGCCCGTATCCCTTTGAGACAAGCTGTCGTTCTGATCGGCCCAGATGGACCAGCCTGGGCCTAGAGCCCGGTTGACGTTGGCCATAACAATCGGTAACCGCGAGGCCGCCGCCCAGTGGATCATCTCGTGCATCAAGGCCAGGCCCTGGGATGAGGTGGCGGTGAAGGCCCGGGCACCGGTAGCGGCCGCCCCGATGGTACTGGCCATGGCCGAGTGCTCGGACTCCACCGGAATGAAGCGGGCATTGAGCTCTCCTGAGGCACACATCTCCGCCAGCTTTTCCACAATCTGGGTTTGCGGCGTAATGGGATAAGCCGCGATAACCTGCACCCGGGCTAGCTGCGCTCCATAGGAGACAGCGTAGTTGCCGATGATCACTTTTTCCATCTCATCTCCTCCTCCATGGAGATGGCACTTCGGGGGCACTCCTCCACGCACACGCCACAGCCCTTGCAGTAATCATAATTGATGAGGTAATCACGGTGGTCCAACTTGGCAATGGCTACGTCCGGACAGAACAGCCAGCAGGTATCGCAGTGGTTGCACACGCCACAGCTAAAACAACGTTGGGCTTCAGTCAGCGTCGCCGCCTCTGTGTAGCCCAGATTCACCTCAACGAACCCCCCGAGCCTCTCCGTGATCTGGCGACGCGGCATCGCCTGCCGGGCAGCGGGCTCGAAGTAATCCAGGTTGATCTCCTCGTAGGCCACCACCTGTGGCTCAAAGGCTTCCTCCATTCTCTCGCCGCTCAGATAACTGTGGATGGCCAAAGCCGCTTTCTTGCCCGAGCCGATAGCAGCGGTGACCGTGCCGGCGCCGGTAGCCACATCACCTCCGGAGAACGTCCCTGGTCTGGCGGTGACCCCGTGTTCGTCAACCTGAATGCCACCTCTGTCCAGAGCGATGCCCGAGGGAAGGAAAGATAGGTCTGCCTCCTGGCCGATGGCTCCGATGATCGTATCCACATCCAACCCGAACTCCGTTCCATCCACCGGGATGGGTCGTCGGCGGCCGCTCTTGTCGGGTTCACCCAGCCGCATTTTCAGGCATTCCAGGCCGCCCACGGCGGCGTTCTTGACCAGCACCCGCTTCGGTGCGCTCAGGAAGAGGAACTGGATCCCCTCCTCCTCGGCCTCCTGGATCTCCTCCGGGATGGCCGGCATCTCCTCCCGAGACCGACGATACACCACTGTCACCTCAGCTCCCCGGCGCACTGCGGATCTGGCCGCATCCATGGCGGTGTTGCCCCCACCGATCACCGCCACTCGCCGGCCCATCTCCACCGACCTTCCCAGGTTCAGGTCGCGCAACAGGTCCAGGCCGTAGATGACGCCCCTGGCTTCCTGGCCGGGAATGTCGAGCCTGGTGCTTTGGTGCTGCCCAGTGGCGATGAATACCGCTTGATGCCCACTCAGGTCATCCAGCGCTATGTCCAGGCCCATCCTGATGCCGGTCTTTATCTCAACACCCAGGGAACAAATATTGGCGATCTCCTTCTCCAAGATATCCCTGGGCAGTCGGTACCTGGGGATTCCCACCGCCAACATGCCACCAGCCACCGGCTGGGCCTCATAGATCGTCACCGCGTAACCCTTGCGAGCCAGGTGATAGGCACAAGAGAGCCCCGCCGGGCCTGCGCCCACCACCGCTACCCTTTCGCTCCGAGCCGCCTCTCTCTTGACCTTGAGGTTTTTCCGAAGGCCGTAGTCTCCCAGGAAGCGCTCCACATGGTGAATCGCCAGCGGTTCATCGAAGTTAGAGCGGTTGCAGGCCTGCTCGCAGGGATGGTAGCACACCCGGCCGCACACCGACGGCAGCGGGTTATCCTCCATGATCAATTCCCAGGCCCGCCCGAACTCGCCGGCTTTGGACAGTTCCAGATACCCCTGGATCTTCTCCCCTGCCGGACAGGCGTGGTTACAGGGCGGTGTTTTGTCCTCGTACACCGGTCGCATGTAACGCCAGGTGCCGGTCTTGTTCACCAGCATGGTGCCCAAGGAAACCGCCAACGGCGGCATGTCCCTCTCCGAGGCAAATGTGATCTTCTCGTCCAGCCTCCACCCTGCTTTAGACCCTGGTGCCATCGTATGCCTCCCTGGTGGCCCGGGCATTGGCCTCTTTATTGGTGGGCACCGCATTCTTCACCGCCTCCACCACCGCGTCAATGCCTACCAAACCGGTGCTCCTGGCAAAGGCGCCCAGGATGGCCGTATTGACGATAGGAGCGGTCCGAGAGCCCAGGCGATGTCGAATGGCGATGCTGCTGGCGTCCACCGTCGCCACCCGATACTTGCTTGACAACCGGAACTCCCCCGGAGGTTTTTCACTGTTGATGATCACCCATCCTCCGTCCTTCAGGCCGGCGGTCACGTCCACCGTTTCGATCAACCCCGCATCTAAAACCATGACGTGATCGGGCTCGTAGATCTCGCTTTTGAGCCAGATCTTGCGGTCGTCCATCCGAAGAAACGCCGTTACCGGTGCTCCTCTTCTCTCCACGCCGAAGGCCGGGAAAGCCTGGACGTATTTGCCCTCTTTGAACAGGGCCGCTGCCAGGATCTGGGAGGCGATGACCGCTCCCTGCCCACCCCGACCGTGCATCCTGATCTCCACCATGCCAACCTCCTCGTTGACGGTGCGTTCTACCTGCTAAGCGGCCAAGAGGACCCCCAGGGCTATAGATGTCAGCTTGGTCTCATGGGGATCGGACCTGGAGGCCACCACCAGGGGAACCTTGGCCCCCACGACGACGCCAGCCATCTTGCCGTTGGCGAAATAGGTGATGGCTTTGGCCAGGATGTTGCCGCTCTCCACATCCGGCGTGATCAAGATGTCGGCCTGGCCCGCCACCGGGCTATGTATGCCTTTGATCTCGGCCGACTCCAGGGAGATGGCGTTGTCCAGGGCCAACGGGCCGTCGACGATGCCGCCTTGGATCTGGCCTCGCTCGGCCATCTTCGAAAGGTTTGCGGCGTACATGGTCGATGGTATCTTGAAGTTGACCATCTCCGTTGCTGCGAGCACCGCCACTTTCGGCTGCTCCACACCCAACCGCCTCGCCACGTTGATGGCGTTCTGGACAATGGCGATCTTCTGCTCCATGGTGGGCGCCACCACCACGCCAGCATCGGAGATGAAGACGAGTCGGTCCATGCCCGGGACCTCGAACACGCCCACGTGGGTGAACAGGGCGCCGGTGCGCAGGCCGGTCTCCCGGTCCAGGGCAGCCCGCAAGAAGTCGCCGGTCTCGATCTTCCCTTTCATGGCGATGTCGGCGTGACCCAGGTTCACCAGTTCCATGACCCGCCTGGCCGCGGCCTTGGGATCGGGCTCGGCCACCGTGATCATCCCCGAGATGTTGATGTTATGCTCTTTCGCGGTCTCGCGAATCAGCCCTTGATTTCCCACCAGGATGCAGGTGGCCATTCCCTGGCTCTGGGCGTCAGCCGCCGCTAGGAGCACCTCGTGTTCATGGGCCGCGGCGATGGCAATGGCCTTAGGGCCGACTTTTTTTGCCGCCTCCATCAACTCAGCAAAGGTCTTAACTGCCATGAAGCCCTCCTCGATGCGCGTCAATGCCGTCGTCCCCCCTGAGGCTATTGGTATTCCTTCACTTCTTCCTGGCCATTCAGTACCCGTAGAGCTCCCTGGACCAGGGCGCCCATCTCGTCCTCCCCCGGGTAGATACGGACAGGTGCAATGGATCTTACTCGCTCCGCGATCCAATCTGTGAGCATCCGAGAGCAGGCCACCCCACCGGTGAGCACGATAGCGTCCACGTCCCCTTTAAGCACGGTGGCCATGCCGCCGATCTCCTTTGCTGTCTGATAGGCCATGGCCTCGTAGATCAACCTGGCGTGCTGGTCGCCTTGAGCGATTCGCCCTTCGACCTCCATTGAGCTGTTGGTCCCCAGGTGAGCCACTAGGCCGCCCCGGCCCGCCACCTTTTTGAGCATCTCCTCCAGGGTGTATCTCCCGGAGTAACACTTGCGGATCACGTCGCCCACCGGGAGGCCTCCCGCCCTCTCCGGTGCAAAGGGACCAGTGCCGTCCAGGGCCTGGTTGACATCTACCATCCTGCCCCGGCGATGGGCGGTGACCGATGTACCCCCGCCAAGGTGAACGACGATCAGGTTCAGCTCTTCGTAAGACTTCCCCAGGTCCGCCGCAGCCCGGCGAGCCACCGCCTTTATGTTGAGGGCGTGGGACAGGCTCTTGCGTTCGATCTCCGGCAACCCACTGATCCGCGCCAGATCGTCGAACTCATCCACGCAAACCGGATCCACGGTGAAAGCCGGCCTCCCCACCATCGCCGCTATGTCGCCCGCGATCAGGGCGCCAAGGTTCGAGGCATGTTCCCGCTCGCCCGACTGGAGCAACTCTCGCCGCATCACCTCATTGACTCGATACGTGCCGCTGGCCAGAGGCCTGAGCAGGCCACCCCGGCCCACGGTTGCCGAGATCGAGGATAGCTCGATCCCGTTCTCCTTTAGCCAGGACAAAACACAGTCCCGCCGGAAAGCATATTGGTCGGGGATGTGGGCGTAAGAGGCAAGCTCTGAAACGGAGTGGCGGAGGGTTTCGTTGAGAATGGGCACCTCGCCCTCGTATAGGGCCACCTTGGTAGAGGTGGACCCGGGGTTTATGGCCAGGATGCGGAGCATCAACTCTCCCAAAAGAAAAATCCTCTCGCCTTGTGGAACAAGAGAAGAGGATCACGCTTTCTTTACTAGTAAAGAAACCATCGCCGGAGCACCATCGCTCAAGCGAAGGACCGGGCAACCTGCTTGGAAGCCCAGGCGAGCATGTACTCGCTCGCGCCCCCACATCAAGAAGCGCTCCTGACACACCGGATTTGGCAATAGTTTATCACATTTAGCATGAAAAATCCAGCCCCAGCCGGACAGTCGCGAACAAAGCACCCATGCTCCGGATCCAGGTCGGCCAGCGGCGTCTTTGCTAATATAGTAAAAAGGCCAGGACTTGGCCTCCCTCTGTTTCCTGCAGCACCAATTACTTAAAGAGCACCTCAGCAGTGCGGGAGAGCATGCCCGTGCCCCGGATCTCGGTCTCGAATAGCGGTACCAGGGCCCGGACGCTGCCGTCGAATTTCCGCCAGATGGTCTGCATGTGCTCGTCCTGCATGGCCACCCGATTCTTGACGAACTCGGCGGCGTCCTCGTTCACCATTTCCTTATCGATCAGCATATTAACCACTACCCCGCCCACCGGGATGCCGAAGTCTTTGAACCAGTTGATGAACCGGGTGATCACCGCGATGGGCAAGGCCTCGGGTAGGGTGACGAAGAAGAAGGCGGTCCTGGCCTCATCGGTGAGCAGCTCCTTGGCATGAGCCATCCGTCCCCGGAAGGAGATGAGATAGTCCATCAAGGGGTCCTTCTCCTCTTTCTTGCTGAAGGAGAGCAGTTGCCTCAGGGACCTGGCCTCCTCCCGGCTCTTCATCATCTTGTTGACCCACAGCGCATAGACGCTGGACATGCCCAGGAGCCGCCGGGCATTGGCGGTGGGGGCAGTGTCAAACACGTAGATATCGTATTCGTTCTTGAACATCAGGTCAATCATGTTCTCGAACATGGCCGACTCTTCGAAAGCCGGGTTCATGGTGGCCGATTCCACGAAGTCATCGGCCTTGGTGGTGATGTCGGCGAACTTGAGGAACCAGTTGATCTTCTCCCTGATCTCCTGCTTGGCTCTCTCAATGGTGTCTCTGGTATCGATCTCGTAGGCCCAGAGATTTGGAACCCCCGTAACCGGCGTGTGCTTGCCGAAGACGTTTTGCCCCAAAAGGCCTGAGAGCGAGTGCACCGGATTGGTGGAGGCCAGGAGGGTGCTTTTGCCCTGCCCGGCGAACCACATCGCCGTGACGCCGGCCATCACTGTCTTACCTACCCCGCCTTTGCCACCGAAGAAGGTGTACTTGAGCCCAGGCTTTTCCGAAACAAAAGCCCGCATTGATTTCACGATCATCGCTCCCAACCTCCAAACATCAGCCGGGCCATTTTCTCGATCATGGGCAAGCCGGTCACGTCCCTCTCCAGCTCGGGTACTTGGGCCAGTACCGATTTCCCGAAGACGTTATTGATCTCGTCCAGGTACTGCTTCTGCATATAAATACGGTTTCTGAGGTATTCCGGGATGTGTTGGTTCAACAACTCCTTTGGCACCACGCGGTTCACGACGTACCCGCAGAGCGGCACGTCGAACTTAGCAAAGAGCTCCGCGGCCTTCCTGGTGTCAATGATGATCATCTCCTCCGGCACCACCACGAAGAAGAAGGCGGTCTTCAACTTGTCGGTCAAGATCTGAGAGGAGGCATTGATGCGACCCCTGATGTACAGAAGCTCTTTGAGGATCTTGTCCTCCTCCAGCTCCTTTCGCCCACGGGTCACCACTGACACCTTTTCGTACTCACGCATCTCCTCCCGCAGGTGGGTGATCTTGTTGATCCACTCGTCATAGACCTTGGCCATGCTGAGATAGTAGAGGGCATGGCCCAAGGGAACCAGGTCGTAGATATAGTAGTCGTAATCCCCTTTCACCACAATGTCCACGACCGCGTCGAATATGGCGCTTTCCTCCATGGCGGGCTCAGCGGAAGCCGCCTGGATGTAGCTTTCGATCTCCTCTGGCACCTGGTCAAACCCATACATGTCCAGGATCTTCTGGCGGATCTCCTGCTGGTAGTCCTTGATGTGCCGGTCCGCGTCAATCTCCTGGGCCCACAGGTTTTCCATGATCTTGACCGGGCCCTTGCCGAAGATGTCTCTCTCGAAGATGTCGGTCAGGCTCGCCTGAGGGTCCACCGAGAAGACTAACACCCGGTAACCGCGCTTTGCCAGCCAGTAGGCCGTGGCCGCGGAGAAAGTGGTCTTCCCCAGGCCGCCTTTGCCGCCAAACATGATATACCGTCGAT
>DYIS01000112.1:6573-8098 GCA_020723545.1 Ktedonobacter racemifer | reverse complement strand
GGGTGCTTCGCCGAAACTTCTACCAGTGCATTGACCAACCACACATTGTCTGGACCATCACCGAGTGGACCAGCGAGAAAGCCCACAATATGGCTGCCCATGGCATCATGAAGGTGCGGACAGACGATCGTGTGGCTTCGGCGTATTTCCAGCCGGGGTTGTATCTCGAGTTCTTTGCCAAGGAACTCCCGGAGGTGGCATGCATTCGCGATTTGGTGGCAGCTCCTGGACTTGTCGTGATCTGCCATGGGATCGTGGCTTCAAAAAAGATCGATTCGTGGAACAAGCGGATCAAGGCCACTGGGGAGGTCTTGGGTGCGAAGAGAAGCCTCTTGCGCAGCAGGATCTTCTATAACTACTACAACAGCACGCACTTCTGGGGCCTGATGGAATGGAGTGGCCGCGAGGGCTACGAGGAAGATCGTATGGTCGGGGAGATCACTGTAGAGGAATTCACTTTTGTGGGCGGACTTCGCTCTGAGCTTGCCGCATACAACCAATACTACTGTGCACCTCTTCCCCTCGGTTGAGGCGCACCGAGCAGTCGGATGTTTCGTTTGATAGTACAGAAACGTTGGCAAATCCGCTGCCGATTCATCTAACGCCGCGTCACCGGTTCCACTTCGCTCGGCCAAATGCTCATGGCTTCGTCGCCTGCGCTTCAGTAGCGTGGGGGCACGTTAGGCGCGGCGGTCTGAAACGCGAAATCAGACAGGAAAAAGAGGATAGTTAGGAGGGAAAGGATTAAAAGATGAGAGATCAAACTGTGCTGCTGAATGTCCAGGACGGCGTGGCGACCATCACGCTCAACCGGCCAGAGGTGCTCAACGCCCTCGACCGGCCGATGGCCGAGGCACTGGTCCGGGCAGTTCAGGCGTGCATGGAGGACGATGGCGTCCGCGCCGTGATCCTGACCGGGGCTGGTCGCGGCTTCTGCGCTGGTGGAGATATGAAGGCCGCCTGGGAGCACATCCAGGCGGGAGGCGACCCCGGCCATTTCTTTCGCGACCTGACTGTGCCCCTCCACCGGGCCATCACCGACATACGCCTGATGGAGAAACCGGTCATTGCGACGATCAATGGCGCGGCCGGCGGCGCGGGGATGAGCCTGGCGGCAGCCTGCGACCTCCGTCTGGCTGCTGAGGGCGCCAAATTCAAGCAAGCCTATGCTTCCATTGGCCTGGTGCCGGATGGAGGGCGGACAGCGATTGTGCCCCAGATGATCGGTGCGGCGAAGGCGGCCGAGCTCTTGCTGTTGGATCCGGTGCTGGATGCCAGGCAGGCATCTGCTCTGGGGCTGGTGCACGAGGTCGTTCCGGACGACAGGCTGGCCGAGCGGGCGCGAGAGGTGGCAACCAGGCTGGCCCAGGGGCCCACCAAGGCCTTCGGCGGCGCCAAGGCCCTGGTGAACGCGGCGCTATTCCCGCTGTTGGAGGTGCAACTGGAGCGCGAGCGGCATCGCATCATCGCCCAGGGTAGCACGGCGGACTTCCTGGAGGGGCTGTCCGCGTTCGTAGAGAAACGG
>DYIS01000112.1:0-6563 GCA_020723545.1 Ktedonobacter racemifer | reverse complement strand
TCCTAGGCGACATTGTGAATGACCTCCTGGCCTGTACACAAGATTCAGGGCGAATACAAGATTCGCCCCTACGAGTGATAATAATGATGCCGTGAATATGGTTGGGCATGACCACAGATTCGTCCAATTCAATGTCCGGGAATCGCCCGCGCAAATCATTCCATGCCTGCATGACAATCCGTCTGGCCTCATTCAGTATAATTTTCCCATTCGAGATATCTCCGAACAGGCATTCGCGGTTTTGGGTGCAGACCGTCACGAAATACGCCCCCGCCTGGGTGTAGTCGTACTGGCGCAGGCGGATGGACCGCCGGTGATGTTTTTCCTGGTCGAGCTCGTCATAGGCCCGAGCGTGAGCAGGTCCAAGCAGTTCACTCATGAGGTGAGTACCTCTCGCACCGCCTCAGCAACGTGGGCCAATTGCTCCTCAGTCAGGGCCAGGCCGGACGGAAGATATAGCCCTTGGCGAGCGATACGTTCGGCAACCGGGTAGGATTCGCCCTGAAAGAGACCTCTTTGCTGAAACACTGGCTGCTCGTGCATGCCCAGGAAGAAGGGGCGGGTATCGACACCCCGCTCGGCCAACCGCTGGGAGAACTCCGTGGCATCCATCCCTGTCTCCTCGGAAACGACCACGCCATACATCCAGTACACGCTGCGGGCCCAGGGCTCTTCCACCGGCAATTCGAGTCCCGGGACGCCCTGGAGCCTGCGGGTATACTCCATTCCCATCCAGCGCTTGCGGGCCACGATCTGATCCATCCGCTCCAACTGGGCCAGCCCCAGCGCCGCCTGCAGATTCGTCATGCGGAAGTTAAAGCCCAATTCTTCATGGTAGAACCGTCGCCCGGGCTGGAAACACAGGTTGCGTAGGGACGAGGCCTTCGCGGCCAGTTCCGGGTCATCGGTCAGGACCATGCCCCCTTCGCCGGTGGTAATTCGTTTATTGGCGTAGAAGCTGAAACAACTGAGCGCTCCAAAGCTCCCGCAACGTTGGCGGGTGGGATGAGACCCATCCCTTCCTGAGAGATACTCGGCGCCATGGGCCTCCGCCGCATCCTCAACGACGGCAAGGCCGTATTTCTCGGCCAACTCCAGGACTGGGTCCATGTCCACCGGGTGCCCGTAGATGTGCACCGCCATGATCGCCTGTGTACGCGGGCCGATCCTGTCCGCTATCTGGTTGACATCCATACAATAGGTGTGGGGATCGCTGTCCACCAAGACGGGAACCCCGCTGGCATAAACGACAGCCTGGGCGCAGGAGATGATGGTGAAAGTTGGCATGACGACCTCGTCGCCCGGCTGGAGATTGAGGGCGGCCACCGCTACCTGCAGCGCGGCGGTGCCGTTGCAGAGGGCGACGCCATAGCGGCGTCCGCAATACCCGGCCCACCCCTGCTCGAACTCCTCGATGAACCGGCCAGCGGAGGAAACCCAGCCACCTCGGACACACTCGGTGACGTATTCTAGTTCCCGCTTGCCAAGCAGCGGCTCGTTAACCGGGATCATTCAGAACCGCTCCTTCTCATCGAGCCCGGTGTACGGGCCCTGCTTCACTTCCAGGAAAACGGTATCTTCCAACATCCGGAATCCATGACCACCATTGATTATGATGAGGATATCGCCCGTGCGCAATTCCCGGGTCGCCATCAGCCGATGCTCGGTGTTATAGATGTCCACCTCACAGCGTCCAGCCTTGACGACCAGCGCCTCAGAGGTCCCCACGATGTGTCGCTCCAGGGGCTTGTGCACGTGACGGGCGATCTCGCCGCCAGCCCGGTAAACCACCAACCCGATCTGCTGCGTGAATTCGGGCGGCGTGACAAAGGTCGTCTGGGCTGGGTTCAGTTCCGCGCGGACGATGTAGGCGAGCGGTTCACCCTGGTCAGTGATATGTTCCACGAAATCCACGTCATCCTCCGTGAGAGGCGAGGCTGGCTCTCCTCGCCCACCCTGGCTTTGGCCTCCTCCCGGACGCTGGCCAAGCACTGTCTGAGATCGCAACTCGCTAATGTCTGGCCCCATGTTTATCCGGCGGATTGGCGAATCTCCTCCACCACTTGCGGATTCTCCAGCGACGACAGGTCGCCGGGGTCCAGGCCCAGATAGGCGGCGCGGATCACCCGGCGCATCACCTTGGCGTTGCGCGTCTTGGGCAGGTCACGCACGAATTTCACCGCCCGCGGCTTGAGTGGCTTGCCCAGTTCGCGCGCCACCTGCTCCTTGAGTTCCTCGCCCAAACCCTCGTCCGGCGCGTGGCCCGGTTTCAACACGCAAAAGCACAGGACCTCTTCCCCCTTGAGCGGATCGGGCACGCCGATGCAGGCAGCTTCGCTCACCGCCGGGTGCGCCACCAACACCGACTCCACCTCGGCCGGCCCCAGCCGCTTGCCGGCCACCTTGATCGTGTCGTCCGAGCGGCCGAGAATGTACCACAAATCGTCGGCGTCCACCGCCGCCCAGTCGCCGTGAACCCACACGTCGGGCCAGCGGGACCAGTAGGTTTGGAGGTAGCGGTCGGGGTCGTGCCAGAAGCCCCGCGTCATCCCAATCCAGGGACCGCGGATCACCAGCTCGCCCACCTGATCCCGCACGCTGTGCCCTTCGTCGTCCACCACGTCGGCGGCCATCCCGGGCACTGGCCCGGAGAAGGCACATGCTTTCAGCGGCACCAGCACGTTGCCGATGACAATGCCGCCAGACACCTCGGTGCCGCCAGAGTAGTTGATGATCGGCAACCGGCTGCCGCCGACGGTGTTGAAAAACCACAGCCAGGGGTCGGGGTTCCACGGTTCGCCGGTGGAGCCGAGAATGCGCAGCGCCGAGAGGTCGTGCGCCTTCACCGGAGTGTCGCCGTAGCGCATCAGCGCGCGCACGAGGGTGGGGCTGATGCCGAGGACGGTTACGCCGTGCCGCTCGGCGATATCCCACAGCCGGTCTGGGCCGGGATAGTCCGGCGCGCCATCGAAAAAGACCATGCTCCCGCCCAGGATCAGCGTGCCAAACACCTCCCAGGGGCCCATCATCCAGCCCATGTCGGTCACCCAGTAGATCGTGTCGAGGGACTGCATGTCCAGCCCGTGGGCCATGTCCTGCGCCGATTTGACGGGGAAGCCGCAGTGGGTGTGCACTGCCCCTTTGGGCCGGCCGGTGGTGGCGGAAGTGTAGATGATCATCAGCGCGTCTTCCGCGTCGGTGCGATCGGTCGCGCATACCGGCGCCTGGCCGGCGACGACCTCGTCCCACCAACTATCGCGTGCCGGATTCCACGCCACGGGATTCCCGGCGCGGCACATGACGATGACGTGCTCGATGGAGGGGACATTAGCCACGGCCTCGTCCGCGGTGGCCTTCGTCGGCACCACCTGCCCGCGCCGGAAAAAGCCATCGGCGGTGAACAGCGCCCTGGCGCCGGCGTCGGCCAGCCGGGTGGTGAGCGCCGACGCGCCGTAACCGGAGAAGAGCGGCAGGATGATCCCGCCGATCTTCACGATGGCCAGGAGTGCCACGGCGATCTCTGGTGTCATGGGCATGAAGAGGCCGATGGCGTCCCCTTTCTTCAACCCCAATCGGCGCAGCCCGTTGGCCAGCCGGTTCACTTCGCGGTACAGGTCGCCGTAGGTCAGGACGCGAATGGTTCCTTCTTCGCCCTCCCAGCGCAGCGCAGTGCGGTTCTCGGTCGGCGTGCCGACGTACTTGTCCAAACAATTGTAAACGATGTTGAGCTTCCCGCCCACGCACCAGTGCGCCCAGGGGATGCCACGGGACAAGTCCACCACCTGGCGATAGGGCTCGTAGAACTCGATGTGCAGGTCGTCCAGCACGGCGTTCCAAAACCATTCCAGATCGCCGGTCGAACGCTGCATCAGCTCGTCGAACGAGGCGATGTCGTGCCGGTCCATGAAGCGCTTGAGGTGGCTGCGGGCGAGCACCTCCGGCGTTGGTCGCCAAACGATCCCTCCGAAGGGTTCAAAGCGTTCCATGGGCGATTACCTCGTAACCTGATCGTTCAATCAACCGGTGGGTCCGCTGGCAAACAGGCCGAGCGACCTTGCGTTGATGGCGCGGCTATTGTACCATTGCGGAGCCCGGCTCGCAATACGCTAGAGGATGGCGGCGGGAGGGCTCTTCAAGCCGGATTTTGCTCGTATTTCTATTGGGTGTGACAGTGACCGTTCAAGAGGTGTCGAGGCGACTGGCCATCGGTGATCAATTCCTGGCAGAGATCATGAAAAAGGGAGAGGTCTTGTATGCCGCGTGAAGAGTCGCTCTATCCTGCAGATTGGCTTCGCATTGCCGAAAAGGATCTTGGACGGGTAGAACATCTCCTTGGCGTTCAAGACCCTGAAGCGGCTGGATTCTACCTTCAGCAAGCAGTAGAGAAGTGCCTGAAAGCCTTTCTCCTGTCCAAGGGATGGGACCTCGAACGCACTCATGATTTGGAAGCCCTTCTGAACGAGGCATTGACTCATGATCCTTCTTTGGAACAATATCGTTAAAGACTCCCGGAGACTCGGAGTCTCCGGGAGTCTTTAACCATCATCACCGAGGCCGGTCTAACAGAGGATGACATTCGTGATTCGTTGACGCAGGCCAAGGGGCTTATCGAAAAGCTCAGAGCGGCGGTTATGGGAGAATGATCAATTCCTTTACTGGCGAAGAGGGGTGCCTCCTGGTTGGAGGGTCTTCACCTTCTTTGCCAGTGAAGAAAGCGCAGCCAGGTCCGGCGCAGGAAATCCAAAGCCCCCGAGATAATCGGGGGCTTTGGATTATGTGAGCTGTAATGCCAGGATCCCGCTGTGCCCTCAAGGGGGCCGGGCACGATACTTCTTCACCTTTAAACCCACATGTGCGCAACTGTATTACGATGCTACCCCGTCTCCGGCTAGACGGCATTACCAGTTCTTAGTGTACGGGAATACCTCGCAGTAGAAAGAACTACCACCGCCGACGTACATGCACACGCGCACTTGGGTGCTGGTGAATGCTGCACCTGGTGTCACGCGTTTGATCTGAACCGTGACGGTGCCATCGCCAACGATCAGCGGGCCGCCCGGCGTGAAGCCCGTCCCCGGCACCCCTGTGCCAGAACTATTTTCGGCGTACGCGGCCATGTAGATGTTCGACGCTCCGTGATCACCGGTATAGTGATACTTCACGGTGACGTTAAGCTGGGTAGCTGATACACTGGTCGCGCTAAAGTTGCTGATGTCGTTGGTTGCGGCTGGGTTGACCGTCACCGTCACTTGGCTCGTCGCCGTGCCGCCGCAGCCGGTCGCCGTCAACGTATAAGTCGTGGTGGTAGCAGGGCTAACTGTCCTGCTCCCCGGCGTGGCGACGCCTCCAATCCCTTGATCAATGGATGCGGAATCCGCGTTAGTCACTGCCCCCCAACTTAAGGTAGTCGAACCACCAGCCGTTATCGGGTTGGGCGATGCGGTGAACGATTCGATCACCGGCGGACCGGCACACGTCGGGGGTGGTGTGTTTGTTGCAGTGGAGGTTGGAGGCACGGCTGTGGCGGTGGGCGGAACCGGAGTGGAGGTTGGGGGCACGGATGTGGCGGTGGGCGCGGCTGTGGCGACGATAACCGGAGTGCCGGTAGCAGTGGGGAGCACGGGCGTCGGCGAAACCGGCGTGGCCGTGGCCGCGGTCGGCGGTGTGTCCGTAGCCTTGGCCGCGATGGTGGCGGCGGGGCTGGGGGTGACCGGCCCGGTGGTTGGCGTGGCGGCGAGGCTGGCGGTCTCCAACTGGCTCACCGCATACAGCCCGCCCACGATGGCCCCGGCGAAGCAGATGATGAGAAGGGCAAGGACGAAGGCGAAGACGAAGGGCATGAGACTCTGGGCGATCTTGGAATCCATCGGGTGACACCTCCTGACAACATCCTGGGCAGTTGCTCTTTGATCAGGCATAGCATACCACACGAGAGCAGGAAAAGCCAGGAGAAGATGTAAACTATTTGTAAACTCGCGATGGCGGTGATCCGGTAGCCCAAAGGTCATGGGACTAAATTGCCATTGACCTGAGCGGGGGCGGAGTATATATTGGGCCAATATGCGAGGCAACAAAAACGTCGTGAACGACGCGGACATAGATCGACTGGTGGACATCTACCAGGACTGGCTGGGCCACTACCTGACACCCTCCCAATTGGCTGCGGTTCAGGCCCTCAGCGAGGGCAAGAAGGAGACCAACACCAGGTTGGCGGCCCGCATGGGGTGGAGCCCCTCGTGCCTGAGCGCCATGAAGCTCACGGCCCTGGATCGTCTGCGACAAATAGACCGCCTGGAGGCCAGCCTGGGCTCTGCCTCCATCACGGTCCTTTTAAGACACGGCCTCTCCTGGAGGGTCTTCTCGGCCTTGAAACGGGCGGGCCTGGTGACCATCGAGCAGGTCAGTGCCTTGAGCGATGAGGATCTCCGGTACGTCCGGCGTCTGGGGCCGAGCGGTGTGCAGCGGTTAAGAGCGACGCTGGCCGCCTGGGAGAAGGGGGACGGGGATAGGGAATAGAGGACAGTTACGGCACGTTGACCACTATATCCTCGGAGATGTTCTCG
>DYIS01000111.1 GCA_020723545.1 Ktedonobacter racemifer | reverse complement strand
TAACAATGTTCGCTATGACTCTGAAATCCATATCCTGGTTGCCTTTAGTCGGCCATCCTTTTGCAGGACCCCTAGCACCTGCATATCTTGGCCTGCGCGAATGTCGCGAGCGCCTCCACGACCCTCGTTGATGAGAGTGTTATCATCATAGCGCGGCCAGCGGCCGCGCTAGGATACAGGTACTTCAAGATCAGGAGGCTTATATGAACGATGCTCAAAAAAGAGGTGTAAGCCTGGGCCTGGTGATCCTGGTCCTCGCTGGCATCTTCCTGGGAACCGTTGGCGGCGGCATCGCCGGGGCGGCTGCCGGCTACCTGGCGGGTCGCTGGCAGGTCAGGGGATTCTATGGAGCATATGGCTATGGCTACCCGCAGGGTTATTGCTGGCATGGTGGTCCCATGATGCCACAGGGAGGTCCCTGGGGTATGGGGCCATGGGCTTGGGGACAGCCGCCCCAGGCTCCACCACCGTCTCCCAAGGTTAAGCCTCAGCCAAAGCAGACGCCGGTCCCGACGCCGAGGGTGCTGCCGCAAATGCCGCCCAGAACTTTCCGGGTTCTGGAATTCGGTGCCCTGGTGCGGGAGGTAGTGCGGGGGAGTCCGGCTGAAGGGGCTGGTGTCCAGGTTGGGGATGTGATCACCGAGGTCGACGGGACCAGGCTCTCGGCGTATGCCGATCTCGCCGAGCAGATCAGGAAGCACCGCCCCGGAGACCAGGTGACCCTGACCGTGGAGCGCGAAGGCAAGGAAAAGAGGGTTAAAGTCACCCTGGGCTCTCGCCAGGACGACAGCGGCAAGGAGGTGGCCTACCTGGGCGTGAACTACGTGTCCCGGATGCCGCCCGTGTTGCGGACTCCCGTGCCCGGGACCGGCGATTAATCGACCTTGAGGCTTACCTGTGCAGCCGGGGACCAGCACCCGTTGGCCCCCGGTTTTCTTTTTGAGCTAATGTTTGTACCTTCATTTCAGGCTGCCTGTTTTGCGGAGGGCTCCTATCCGCCTGATCTCCTCAGAGCCCAGGAGCAGGGTCAGGAGCAGGTACAACCCCCCACCCAGCGCAATGGCAACGGTGACGAAAACGAAGAGCCCGGAGAAGCGGGCCAGGTCCAGGTGGATGCTGGCGGTAGATGAAAGCCACCACAAGAATAGTCCCATGGCCAGGGAGGCGGCCAGGCTTCTGGCCACGCTGAGGGCCAGGCCGTGCTCGTCAATGCCCGCAAGCCGTCTACTGATGAGCAGAACCAGTGCCGCAGTTTCCCCGGTATTGGCGATGGTCGCTGCCAGGGCCAGGCCGCCCTGAGAAAGCATTCGAACCAGGATTATGCTCAAAATGATGTTCGTTGCTACCGTGATCACTGCCACCATCACCGGCGTCCTGGTATCGTGTAGGGCGTAAAAGGCCCGGGTGATGATCTCGGTGGCGGCCAGGGCGAAAAGGCCCGGGGCGTAAAACAAAAGCGCCCAGGCGGTGAGCTGGGTGGACTCGGGGGTGAACTCGCCGCGCTGGAAAAGAAGGGCGATGAGGGGCTCCCGCAGCACCAAGAGCCCTATGCCGGCAGGAATGGTCAGGTACAGGATGGTCCGCAAGGAAATGGAGAGGGTGAGCTTGAGCTCCTCCCTTTCATCCCGGGCCACCTGGGCGGCCAGGGTAGGGAACACTGCGGTGGAGATAGCCATGGCAAAGATCCCCCAGGGGAGAGTGGTGAGCTGCCAGGCGTAGGTCAGCGCGGAGAGACGGCCGGCCGAAAGCCCCGAGGCCAGGATGTTGTTCACCAAGAAGTTCACCTGCACTGCCGCCAGGCCGACGACCCGAGGCAACATAAGCCTTCCCACCTCCCGCACACCGGGGTGGTCCAGGGCAAAGGTCGGCCGGTAGCGCAGCCGCCGGCGCAGGAGCTCCGGCACCTGGATCAATAGGTGCAATCCCGCGCCCACCGCCACGCTCACGGCCAACCCCTTCACCCCCCAATGGGGCGCTAAAGCGATAGCGCCGCCGATGATAGAGAGGTTATAGATGACGGGCGCCAGGGCGGGCAGGGTGAAGTGCTGGTAGGAGTTCAAGATGCCCATGACGATGCCGGAGAGGCCGGCCAACACCGGCGAGAAGAGCATGATGCGCACCAGTTGGGCCGTCAGGTGCTGCGCTTGGGGCTCGAAGCCGGGGACCACCAGCGGAACCAGGCCGTCGGCCAGGGCTGCCACCACCAGTGCGGCGGCGGTGAGCGAGGCCAGGGCCAGGTTGAACACGCCGGAGGCCAATCGCCAGGCCTCGTCCTCCCGACCTTTAGCTATGTAGCCAGTAAACGTGGGGATGAAGGCGGAGCCCAGAGCTCCACCCGCCATGAGCTGGAAGATGATGTCCGGGAGGAGGAATGCCGCTCGGTAGGCGTCCAGCTCCCGAGTGGTGCCGAAGAGATTGCCGATGACCATCTCCCGGGCCAGGCCCAGGACCCGGCTCAGGACAAAGGCGGCCATGATGATGAGCGTGGCGGTGGCCAGGCCCCCTGGCCTTGGACTCGAATGTGGCTCTGGCGTCAAGTTAGCGGCTTCCTGCTCGCGAAAATCCTGCTTCTTTAACTAGTGAAGAGAGCCCGGGGCATGCTCTTTGGCCCAATTCAAATGGAAAGGTTCCCCATGCCCTGCAGGAGGTACAAAAGGCTTAGTCCGATGGCGTTCACTGTGGTGTGGAGGATGATCCCCGGGTAGAGCGATTGGGTCCTCTCGTATAGAAAAGCAAACAAGAGCCCCAGGAACAACACGGGCACAACGGCCTCCAATCCCAAGTGGCCCACGGCGAAGATGGCAGCGCTCCCGAGAGCCCCCCAGGCAGCGCCAAAGCGCTGGCGCAGGCCGGCGTAGAGAAAACCTCTGAACACGATCTCTTCGATAACCGGCGCTGCCAACACACCCAGGGCAAAGGCGAAGACGAACCCGAGCCAGCCCGGGCCGAACAGTGACACCACCTGGGGGATGGCGGGCTTCGATCCCAGGAGCTGGGCTGTGCCTACGTACAGGCAGTTGAAGATGTAGGCCAGAGGCAAAGCGGCCGCCGCCAGCGCGCAGCCGGTACGGCCGGAAAAGGGACGCAGTCCCAGCGTTGTCCAGTCGCAGCGGTACTTGCGGAGCCCGAAGAGCCAGACCAGGAGGAGGAAACTGCCGTCCTGCACCAGGAAAGTAGCGGTTACGATGACCTGCTGGGGGGCACTTCTCGACACGGCGATGCCAAGATGCCGAGTCGCCAAAACGACGGCGAGGATGGCGACCAGGAACGCCAGAAAGAGGCTGGTGGCCTTGACCATGTCGCCCAAAGTCCAGGGGACGGCCATTGGATCGAAGGATTTCAGGGTCTCCGGCTGGTCCTGCGCATCCATCAGAAGGTTTAAGGCTCCAGGGGTATAGCTGCCTCCGCGTGGTAGCGGGAGGGCAGCTTTGTCCGGAGTATATCACACGGTCGCCGATTAGTCGATAGCCGTAGTGGTTGCTCTTGCCAAGAGATGAGGTAATGTGCCAGGACATCCTCTTGACAAACGAACACATGTTCTATATAATATAAGTGCTTTCCTTTCATGGTCGAAGCAAAAAGAAGGTAGTTCAATGGTGGCGGCATGGACATCGCGTGTCTTTTTATCCCGCACTTCGTAGTCCGAGCGGAGCAGCAAAGGGAGCCGAGGCTCGAGCGAAGGCCGGTTATAGTGGTCAGGTCCGGCAGCCAGGGCCGGACTGTGACCGACGCCTCGGAGGATGCTAACGGGATTATCCCTGGCATGTCGCTTTCGCAGGCTATCTCCCGATGCCCGGATGCGACGACCATCCCCTCGGACCCACCACGCTATCAGGAGGCCTGGAACCACATCCTAGATGGTTTGGAGAGTTCCAGTCCCCTTGTCGAGGACGGCGGCCTGGGATGCGTCTATGTGGACATTGAGGGGATGGCACACCTCCACGGGGGAGAGGAAAACATGGCCCGTGCTCTACTGGCAGCAGTGGCGCCTCACTGGGGTGCGCGCATCGGGATGGCGCCATCCAAGTTCCCGGCCTACATCGCCGCCACTACTTCGGCCCCGGGTAAGTGGTCACGGGTTCCCGAAGATGTGCCAGGCTATCTCGCTCCCTTTCCGGTAGACGTTCTACCCGTGCCCGGGAAGGTCATTGAGCGTCTTCATAGCTTTGGCCTTCATGCCCTCCGTGACGTAGCAGGTTTACCTCTGAGTGCGCTGCAGGCGCAGTTCGGCTGGCAAGGTAAGCTGGCCGGGGAGTTGGCCAACGGCATCGACCGGCGCCCCTTAATGCCGCGCCAACCCCAGATAGTGGTCAGGGAGTCGATGAACTTTTCGGCGCCTGTGATCACCACTGAGGCCTTGCTGATGGCATTGGAAAATCTACTGGGGAGAGCCTTTGGCCGGGCAGAGCTGCGAGGACGTTGCGCCAGGATGGCTCTCCTGGAGGTCGAGATCTACCAGGCATCTTCCTTTACAAAACGGGTCACCTTCAAAGAGCCAGTGGCGGGGAAAGAGCGAGCCTATTTCGTCTTCAAGAACCTGCTGGCCGACCTTCGCCTGCCAGGGCCCGTGGAGGCCATTTCACTCATCCTTTTGGGGATCGGGGGTGAGGCTGGTCGGCAGATCAGTCTCTTCAGCGATGTTCGCCAGCGGGACGATCTAAACGAGGCTATGCGTGAGCTACAAGCCCGTTTCTCCAGCAGAATGCCGGTCTATAAGGTACGGGAGGTGGAGCCATGGTCGAGGATCACCGAGAGAAGGCGGGTCTTGGTGCCGTACTGCCCATAGGCCGGCCACGACTTATAGAGGTCAAGGCCGATGGGAGGCACTGGCCGATGGCGGTGCGAATGGGCCGCCGCTGTCTGGTCGCTCGGGTGTTGGACCGCTGGCGAATCGACGATGATTGGTGGCGGCGGGAGCCAGTGTCGCGGGCATACTTCTCAGTGCTACTAGAGGATTCGTACCGATGGATCATATTCCAGGACCTGATAAAGGGCAAATGGTTCCGCCAGAACCACGGCTGAGGTACTAGAACATGACTACGTACGCCGAGCTTCACTGCCACAGCTACTTCTCTTTTCACGATGGTGCTTCCTCTATCGAGGAGCTGGTGCTGGGTGCCAGGGAGCTGGGCTATCCAGCCCTCGCCATCACCGACCACGATAGCCTCTGCGGTGCCCTTCGCTTCAGCCAGGTGGCCAAAGCCTGGGATATTCGGCCAATTATCGGCGCCGAACTCACCATCAAGGGCGGCTATCACCTGACTTTACTGGCCGAAAACCACCAGGGCTACAGCAACCTCTGCCGTCTCATCTCCTATGCTCACGTATACAGCTCTCGAGGGGAGCCGACCCTGGCGCAGGATGTCCTGGCCGAGCATACCGAGGGTCTTGTCTGTCTCTCTGGGTGCCCCAAGGGTCAGATCGCGTCTTTGCTTACCGCGTCGCGTTGGGAGGAGGCCATAGCCCTGGCCCGACAATACCTGGAGTGGTTCGGGAATAAGAACCTCTACCTGGAGATCCAAAACAACCTCTGCTACGGGGAAAAGGAGCGGAACCGGAGACTTGTTGCCCTCTCCCAAGAACTGGGCATTCAGATGGTGGCAACCAACAACGTCCACTATCACGTCCGGGAGCGCCACCGGCTTCAAGACGCTCTGGTGGCTATCCGGCATTGCCGGAGCCTCGACGAGACCCACCCTGAGCGTAGGCCCAACTCTGAGTTTCACCTCAAGTCGGCCAAAGAGATGGCTGACCTCTTCGCCGACTACCCTGCGGCGGTGGCCAATACGGTGAGAATCGCTGAGCGCTGCACCTTCGACCTGACCGGGGACCTGGACTACCGTTTCCCCGACTATCCTGTTCCCGAGGGTTACACCGCAGACACCTACCTGGAGAAGCTGTGCTATGAGGCGGCGGCTCGACGCTACCATACCATCACGCCCAGGGTGAGGGAGCGTTTGGAAGAGGAGCTACGCCTGGTGAAGAAGCACAAGCTCTCGGGCTTTTTCCTCATCTACCACGATATCCTGAAGCTGGCGCAGGAGGCGGCAGGAGAGCCAGGCCTGGCTTTACCCGATCGGCCTCTGGAAGAGAACCCGCCGGGACGCAGCCGGGGCTCCTCGGTGGCTCTCCTTATCGGCTATCTCATTGGCCTCTCGCATATCGACCCTCTAAGGTACAACCTGAGCCTGGAGCGCTTCCTCCACGAGGACCTCTCCACTGTGCCGGATGTGGACCTGGACTTTCCCAGGAACATCCGGGAAGGCCTGATCGTGAAAGTCCACGAGAAATGGGGATGGCAACGCGCCGCCCTCACCGGGATGATCGACACCTACCAGATCAAGGGAGCGGTGCGTGACCTGGGCAAGGCTTTGGGGCTGCCCCCTGACGAGGTTGACCGGCTGGCCAAGAAGGTAGAGCACCGTAGCGCTGGTGACCTGGAGGAGGAGATGAGGAGTCTACCGGAGTTCAAGGACAAGGTCGATGCCCCCGGCTGGGGGGATCTGATCGCCCTGGCCAAAGAGCTGGATGGTTTCCCCAAGTACCTGGCCCAGCATCCGGGCGGAATGGTAGTTAGCTCCCGGCCCCTCATTGACCTGGTACCAGTGCAGAAGGGGGCCATAGAGGGGCGCTACATCTGCCAGTGGGACAAAGACAGCATTGACGATGCCGCCTTCGTCAAGATCGACTTCCTGGCCCTGGGGGCCCTCTCTCAAATCCAAGAGTGCCTCCAGCTTATCGAGGAGCGCCATGGCTGTCGCCTCGATCTCTCCCGCATCGACTTCGCTGACCCCCAGGTCTACGATATGCTGGGCCGGGGGGATACCATTGGGGTCTTCCAGGTGGAGTCGGCGGCACAGCTTCAGACCATCACCCGCCTCAAGCCCCGGAACCTGGTGGACATGGCCATCGAGGTCGCTCTGGTGCGACCCGGCGTGGGAGCCACCCATTCCACTCATGCCTACCTGCGCCGCAGGGCGGGCCTGGAGCCTGTCACCTATGACCACCCCCTGGAGAGGAGGGCTCTGGAGCGGACTTTGGGCACCATTGTCTTCCAGGATCAAGTGAACCAACTGGCCATCGACGTGGCCGGCTTCACCAGTGCCGAGGCCGACCAGATGCGGCGGGCCTTTGGGCGCCGGAACAACCGGGGCCTTATCGCGGCCTACTGGCAGAAATTCAGGACGGGGGCCATGGCTAAAGGAGTGCCGGAGGATGTTGCCAGGAAGATATTCAGTAAGTTCAACGGTCAGTACATGTTCCCCGAATCCCACGCCTATGCCTTTGGCATCACCGCCTACCAGGCGGCCTGGCTCAAATGCCATTATCCGCTGGAGTTCTACGTCTCGATTTTCAACCAACAGCCGATGGGATTCTACAACCTGGAGACCCTGAAGGAGGATGCCAGGAGACACGAGGTCGTAGTGCTCAATCCGGACATCAACACCAGCAGGGAGAAATGCACCATCGAGAAGGACTGCTTGAGGCTGGGCCTTCTTAGCGTAGACATGGTAGGCGAGGTGGGTGCCAAGCAGGCGGTAGAGGAACGAGAAGAAAGAGGGCTATACCGATCTATTGCCGACATAGTGCAAAGGACTGGCCTGCTCCGGGAGGCCCTGGAGAACCTGGCTGACGCCGGCGCCTTTGATACGCTCTGTCCGGACCGCCGGGCGGCAAGGTGGGAGATCGATCTTCGCTACCGCCCTCCCAACCAGCAGATCAGTTTACCCCTGTCAGTCAGCCAGGATATTCCGCCCCTGCCAGAGCTTACTCCTTGGGAGAAGATTGTTGGTGAATACCGCACCCTGGTTCTCTATCCAAACGGCCACCTGATCGCTCACCTCAGGCAACATCTGGGCGAAGGTATTATACCTAGCTCCACCGTATCGAAGATGAAAGATGGAGCTGAAGTCAAAGCGGCCGGCCTCGTCATCCGTCGCCAGAGGCCCTGCACTGCCAGCGGTGTCATCTTCCTCACCCTGGAGGATGAGTTCGGCCATGTCCCAGTGGTGGTCTGGCCGAAGGTCTATGAGGAGTATCGCTGCGTTATCAAAGAGCCGGTCTTGCTGGTTCAGGGGCTCGTGTCCCGGCGGGACGGCACCATGAACGTGGTGGCA
>DYIS01000110.1 GCA_020723545.1 Ktedonobacter racemifer | reverse complement strand
CCCCATGGGCATCGTGGTGGCCTCAGCCTGTGCCCGAGCCCTGGAGTGGTGTGGCCTACCCGAGGCCCAGTACCACCTGGCCGAGGCCACGGTGTACCTGGCCACGGCGCCCAAGAGCAACAGCATGGGGGCCTACTTCCAGGCCAAGGCCGAGGTTGAGCGGGAGGGCAAGGTGGAGGTGCCAGATCACCTGAAGGACGCCAGCCGGGACGGCAGGGCCTTAGGGCACCAGGCTGGCTACAAGTACCCCCACGACTACCCCGGCCACTGGGTGGAGCAGCAGTATCTCCCCTGGGCGCTGCGCGGCAAGCGCTGGTACGAGCCTGGCGACCAGGGGTACGAGCGAGAGGTGGCGAAGCGCCTGCGGTCACTCCGGGACACCAAGCCTGATGACGCGGAGGCACCGGGGTAGCAGATAGCGGGTAACAGATAGCTGATGGCAGATGGCAGCCAACTGCCATCTGCCATCCCCTACCTCTTATCCCTCCTCCTGCCGAGGGCCCATGACCCCAAGAGAGCGACGTTGCCGGCGGCTATAGCCAGCAACACCACCCCGTGGGCCAGGGACTGAGGGGCCAGGGCCACGGTACCCGGCCCAGGCTGGCCCAGGAGCTCTTCGTACTCCGCTGCCCCGGGCACCCCGCTCAGCATCCCGGCGAGCTGGCCCGAACGCAGAAAGGGCTGGGCCTGGGGCGCGGCCAGGGCGCTCAAGCCCGCTGCCATTTTCAGGTTGTACCGGGAACCGATCTGGCCGATCCACCGGCGCAGCGCCGGCTCATTATCGGCCAGAACGACCACCAGGTCGAACTGCCGGACGCCGGCGTGCCGCTGCAGCATGGGGTATTCCGCCAGGGGCCGGCCCCGCACCCAGTCCACCGGCGTGGCCAGGGCCAGATCCTGGGCCCAGGAGGCCAGAGCCGCCTCTTCCCCGGCCAGGTATCCCAGGTCCACAAAATCCTCGCCGTAACGGTATCCCCCTTTGTCCTTAACCTGGCGGAAAGCCGCCTGGGCCAGATAGGGGCCCGCGGGTCGAAGGCTCACCGCCACGACCTTGACCCCACGGCGCAACAGGTGCCCGACGATGGCCCGGGCCTGGGGGTTAAGCTCGCCGCCGGCACCAGGGTCATAGTCGAAGGCGATGAGCGCCAACCCCTCGGGCGGCATAGACTCCAGGGCTCCGTAGAACTGCCGGGCCTCTGGCCCGACCTGGACCACCAGGTCTGCCCCAATAGCCGGGTAGGCCAAGGGTAGGACGACGGCGGCCAGGAGCAAGAGATATAGCAGGCGGGGCACCGAGGCCCGGAGCAACCTGGCCGCCCGTCCCTCCCTTGCGAGGGGCTCAACCATGGGCGGCGGCCCGGCCAGGGCGGCGGCCCAGGCCGCCTCCAGCTCCGCCGCCGAAGCCTGCTCGGGCCCCGGCCGGTGCACCGGCACGAGAGGCCGGGGTCCCAGGCCGGGCGCGGCGATAGGGGGTAAGGGCTCTCCAGTCGCCTTCTTCCCTGTTTCTTCTTCTCCCTTCCAGCCGCCAAGGGATGGCGCCTCAGCCTCCAGGGAGCCGGCCTCTTCCTCGGAGAAAGGAATGACTTCCCCTTCGACCGGGGCAGCCGCCGGGGCCGGCAAGGGGTTCCCGCACTGGCTACAATACCGGGCCAGGGCCGGGGTCGGGAAACCACAGACTGGGCCGGCTGCTGTCGCCGTAACGCCCAGCCTCTGGCCGCAGGCGTTGCAATAGAGGCTGCCGTCACGGTTGGAGGCGCCGCACTGCGAACAGTATACAGCCATGTCAGTCCAGATACGGCCGATCTAATCCCAGGAGCACCCGCAGGCCCAGCGTCATGGCTCCCAGGGCAGCGCCCAGGAGGATGCCGCGCATCCCGGCAGTGACTGGCACGGCCAGGAGCCAGTCCTTTGCCTCCACAAGCCCCGGCCAGAGTTGGTATCCCAGCGGCAATTGCCCAATAATGACCACGATCGCCGAGAGGACCAGGGCCGCCGATTCCCAGGTGCGCATGCGCAGGGCCCGATAGGCGGCGGAGACGACGAAAAAGGCGAGTAGAGCCAGGAAGGTTATGCTCAAAGGCTCGTAGACGTAGCCGAACACCCAGGCCAGGTACCAGTCACCGGGCCAGCCGAGATCCGGAGCGAACCCCACCACGAGGACAGCCAGGGCCGCGGCCAGGGTCAAAAGGCTGTACCCCCAGCCTGACCGCCGCCCCCGGACGTTGGTGGCGTGAAAGGTCAACAGGTTGGCCAGGCCCAGCAAGAGAGCAAAGGCGGCCGCGATAGTGGCCCAGTTGGCCAGGGCACCCTGGCACATCGCGAGCAAGGGATGGCGGAAGAAGAAGCCGGCCAGAACCAGGAGGCCGGAGGTGACGGCGATGGCGACCGCTAGTTTCTTGACCATAAGGCCTCGGTTGCTCGGGTCTCGGTTTCTCAGGGGACGCCCAAGGTGGTCTTGAGCAGCACGGCCAGGAGGATGGCACCCACCAGGCCCAAACGCAGCCAATCCTGGGCCTGAAGGCTGGCCCGATGCCAGGGCTTGCGGCCCAGATATGCGCCCGCGGCGTACAGCTCCTCGCCCATGATCAGGTGATCGGCGGAGGCCAGGGCAAAGGGGAGAACGGAGGGGTCGGCGTTGCCCACAATTCCCTCTATACCCTTCCGGGCTGCCGTCTCGCCCATGAGCAGATATTCGTCCCCAAAGGCACCGGCCATGACGTTGCTGGCCACGTTCTCCCGGGTCAGAGCCCCCATGACGCCGGCGGCGTAGGCAGTGGGAGCATCCCCGATGAAGCGGACCTGGGTGGGAGCGAACTCCTCAGGATGCCCGGCGGCCCGAAAGGCCCGCCGTACCTTGCTCTCCAGCACCAACATGACCAGGGGGCTGGGAGTAGTGGTCAAGAAGGCGCTGCCCAGGGTGGCCGCTTGCTGGATCAGGGGGGCCAGAAGCTCAAGCCCCGCCAGGGTCGGCAAGGTGGTGAAAGCCCCCAGGGAGCCGGTGCCGGCGGAGAGGTGGACCGCTTTTCCCGTCTCCGCCGAGGCGGGGATGGCCTTGCGCGCCGCCTCAAACCCGGGGATGGGCCGCAGGTAGGTAGGGCCTTTTCCCCGCTCGCGGCGCCAGGCCAGGGCCAGGAGCAAGCCCAGGCCCAACAACAATACCAGGGCCTCAGGCTGGACGAGTTCGAGTACTTTTACTGGTAGGGGCAGGCCTTGTGCCTGCCCTGGCAGTGTGAGGTTCAAGAAAAGACTCCTTTGGAGACGGGACAGAACACCCTCATCCCCCGGCTTCTATCCCCTTGCCCTCCGGGCCTGGGCCGGCCTCGAGCCGCCGCATCAACCGGTTAAGGTTGGCTTCGTCCGAAAGCAAGGCCACCAGGCCTGGGATGCTCTCCTCCCGACAGAATGGCATCAGGACGGGCTGCAATAAGAGCAGCGCCTGGCCGCCCAGCCAGGCCAGGGGGCGGTGGGCCTCCAGGAAAAGCAGGGCGGGGGCCGAGAGCCCCCACCTCTCGATCTGGTGAGCCACGGAATCCAGGTCCATTGAGCTAGATCTCCCCCTGCTCCTCCAGCTCGCGCTTGAAGGCATCATAGGCGTCCTGGCCATAGAGGGCGAAGGTGACGCTTTCCAGCGAGGAGGGGCCGGCCAGGTGTTCCTTGACCTCGGCGTACATGATCCTGGCGCACTCGCTCAGGGGAAAACCCCCCACGCCGGTGCCCAGGGCGGGGAAGGCGATGCTCTTGAGCCCGAGCTCCTGGGCCCGCCTCAGGCTGTTGCAGGTAGCCTGACGGATCTTGTCGGCGTCGGTCTTAAAGTCGGTGCCCATGACCGCCGCGTGGATGACGTACCTGGCCTTGAGGCGGCCGGCGCCCGTGGCCACCGCCTCTCCAATAGGGATGGGGCCCTTGCTCACCGCCTCTCGATCTCGATACCGCCTTGTCGCTTGATGGCCCCGGCGACGCCGGCGCCCATCCACAGACGGTTATTCGCGGCGTTGACGATGGCCTCGGCCTCCACCTGGCATATGTCCCCTTGGTATAGAGAGAACCTGGACATGCATTCCTCTCCCCACGGTCTTCACGGTGAATCTTACACCAAAAGGCTTCTGGAAGCAAGCCAGACAGATGGCTTCTTTACTAGCAAAGATAGCAAGGCATGGGCACGGCTAGGCTGGCCCCTTGTCATCACGGAGAAGAAACAGTACAATGTGGCAAAGGGAAAAGTCCTGCGGTGCTATCACCACTCAGGGCGACGGCTGAATCTGCGCGGCGAGGGGCCGGAGGCAGCAGACCTGGGGCGCGAGTTAAACGAGCGGGCATACCCGCTGTTTGGGTTGAGGGGGAGGAGATTGCGCTGGTGGAAGGGAAGGAGAAAGGGACTTGAACGATCAACTGGTAAGGGAATTCCGGGAGCGCTGGCAGGCCGTGGCGGCTGTCGAGGCTGAGGAGCAAAGGGCGGCCTCCGTCGCCCTGCGCTGGCAGCAACTGAACGCCATCTTGCGACTGGCGATCGGTCTCGGGTTGCCTCGGGTGGAGTCAAAAGAAGAGGAAGAAATCGTTCGCCAGCGGTGGGCGAAATTGAAGGGAGTTCAGATGTGATTCCATCAGAAGAGGTTGCTCCTCTGTTAGCGCCCCTGGCTGCCTTGCAGCGGCTGCTGGCGCATTTCGATAATCGAGGGCTCGTCATCGGCGGCGTCGCCGCCAGCTTTTTGGGCAAGCCGCGCCTGACCGCCGATGTGGATGCGGTGATCCTCCTGCCTGTTGAGGACTTGCCACGCTTGATGGAGGCTGCAATTCAGGAGGGGCTGGTGCCGCGCATCACCGATGCAGAGGACTTTGCCCATCGTCACCGAGTCCTGCTCCTGCGCCACCAGGAAAGTGGCATCAACGTGGACCTTTCCCTCGGGATATTGCCTTTCGAGGTAGAGGCAGTGGAGCGTAGCGTCGTCTATCAGGCTGGTTCCCTTACCATTCGCCTGCCCACCCCGGAAGACCTGATCATATTCAAGGCCGTTGCCCACCGGCCCCAGGATCTGCTGGACATCCAGGCGATCATCGAAAGCCACCCGGACCTGGATCGAGAGCGGATCAAGCACTGGGTCCAGGAGTTTGCCCAGGTCCTGGAGATGCCAGAACTGTGGGACGACATCGCTTCCTGGCTGTAGCCACACGGCGAGGGCCGGAGGCGGCAGACCTGGAGGGGAGTTGAAGGGCGTTGAACGAAGCCCGCACGTGGGGACGCGAGAACTTGTTCTTGGCGAATCGTACCCCACAGTGGGCCAAACCCGTATCCAGCCCTGGGCTGACAAGTTCGGGCGTCCGAAGGGACCCCGTGGGGGACATTGATCTTCATTCAACACCCCCAATTTACCCCCGCGTTGACACCGCCGAAATGCCCGTGCTATACTGCCCACAAAATGCCGGAAAGGGATCGTGAAGCCTGCCAGCCTGGTTGGGTTCTTCCTGCTCATCCCAGTGGTTTTGGTCCTGGCCGTGGTGCCGGCGGCTTTCCAGGCCGGCCCGGCCGACTCCGTCCAAGCCCGGGCCATCAGCACCCCCGCCTTCTCGGTCTATCTGCCCATCATCATGAAGGGCCACTCCGGCCCGGCCCACCTGGCCTACGGCGCCAACGTGGCCGAGCGCAGCCATGCCTACTATCTCCAGCAGATGGGCTTTGGCTGGGCCAAGGGGTTCGTCGAGTGGCGAAATGCCGATCTGGGCTCGGGCTCCTACAACTGGGCGGACCTGGATAACCAGGTGCTGGCCTTCGCCAGCTATGGCCGGAAGATGTTGTTCCGGATCAACGGCCCCCCGCCCGCCGGTGTGGGCAACCCGCCTCTCAGTCCTTCAGGCCTCTCGCGATTTCAGGCCTTCGTGCAGGCTGCGGCAGCCCACCTGAAGTCTAAAGGGGTGGACCCGGTGGCTCTGGAGATGTGGAATGAGCCCAACCTGGACTACGAATGGGGTGGACGGGCGCCCAGCGCAGCGGAGTACACCGCTCTCTTGAAGGCCGGGTACAACGGGGCCAAGGCCACCGACTCTAATGCCATCGTGGTGAGCGCTGGGCTGGCCACCACCGGCGGCACGGCCTCGGGCCTTACGGCGGAGGAACAGATGAGTGCCCAGGCCTACTTCCAGGCACCAACGGTGGCCGGGGATCTGGCCTTCATCCAGGGCATGTACGACGCCGGTGCCAGGGGCTACTTCTCTGCCCTGGGCTCGCACCCCTACGGCGGGCCGTATCCACCAACCCAGGACCCGACCACTGCTAGTGGAGGCATGGCCTTCCGCCGGGCCGAGCAGCAGTATGCGGTGATGCAGAGCAACGGGGATGGCGCCACGCCGGTATGGGCCACCGAGTTCGGCTGGCTGGTGAACACGGGGTGCGACCTGGGCTACCATAACTGGTTCAAAGTCACCGAGCAGCAGCAGAGCGATTACCTGGTGGGTGCGTACCAGTACGCCGACACCAACTGGCCGTGGATGGCCGGGATGTTCCTGTTCAACCTGGATTTCGGCACAGTCCCCTGGTATACATATTGTGACACCATGCGCTGGTTCTCCATAATCTACCGGGAGAACCCCCAGGCGGATCCCAATACGCCCTTGCTTTTTCGGCCCGCCTATGCCGCCTTAACGAACATGGCCAAGCGGCCTGCGTTCTGAGCTGCTGGAGGCAATGGGGCATGAAGTCCGTATGAACCTCAGGCAGAATACCGTTTTGTTAACCGGGAATGGCCCCCTCGTCGGCGCGGCGCTGGCGGCTGGGGTGGTCCTCTTGCTGGCCTTCAGCGGCCCGGCAAGGCCTGCCACGGATCCACCGGGGTTCGCCAGGGCCGGGGCCACGAACCCGGCCGAGACCCGGCTCACCACCACCGGTGACGCCCAGTTCGCTGCCTGGGCCCCGGATAGCAGAGTTCTCCTCTATACCCGCTGGTCCCGGACCGAGCCCATCAGCACCGGCTGGCAGGTGATCACCGACCTCTGGCAGACCAACCCTGACGGGACGAGGCACGACCTTCTGGCATCCAACGCTGCCTATCCCGCCTATTCGCCCGACGGCAAGCGCCTGGCCTACCTGTCGTTCCTGGGCCAGGGCCGAGGCGAACTTTGGATATTGGAGGATGGCGCAAAACAGCGCCTGGCCCGGGCCGACTGGGGCAGGGCGGTCTCCTGGACCGGGCGGGGAATCCTGGCTGCCCAGGGCGGGCGGCCCATGCAGCTGCGGCCCGATAGAGCGGCCCCTGGCGGCGTATCGGCTCAGGGCCTACCCTGGCCGGAAGGCGCCGGCCTGTATCCATCCCCAGCGGGCGATGCGGCGGCCCAGGTAGGGCCCGACGGGGTATCCCTTTGGAACGCCCGAGGCGCTTTGGTCAAGACCATAACCGCCGGCCCCGGCGTCCGGGTGGGAAACCTGGCCTGGTCGCCGGACGGGACGAAACTGGCCTATTCCGTCCAGGGGACCTCCGAGGGACCGGAGCTTTGGGTGGCCGACGTGGCAGGAGGGAGGGAGCGGCGGCTCATCAAAGGCGACCTGGAGCTCTTCAGCACGCCGTCCTGGTCACCGGACTCCCGCAGCCTGGCCCTGAGCCGCACACCAACCGGGAGCGCGGTGTCCGACTGGAGCGAGATCTGGCTGGTGAACGCCGACGGGGGCGGATTCGAGCGCATCACCTACGACGAGCAGGAGCATTCGGCCCCGGCCTGGTCGCCCGACGGCCGGTGGCTCGCCTTCGGCCGCCACGGCGACGTGTGGCTCTTGGACCTAGCCAGGGCCCGCAGCATGGCCACGGAACCTCTGTCACACGTTAAAGCCTCCGCCGTGGTTACCCCCACGGTGCAGTCCGTGAACCGGCCCAGGGGCATTTCACTCTCGACGTCTGCGGGCAGCGGCTCAGTGTGGGCCCAGGCCGCCGTAACGCCCACCATGCAGTACCGGATGTACCTGCCCATCATCTTCAAGAACTGGCCACCGGGCTCGGCCCAGCTCACCCCGCCGGCCACCATCAGGGTGTATCACCGGCTGTATGAGCCCAAGAACACCATCGAGGTCATCGACTTCGAGACCTACGTCAAGCGGGTGGTGCCCCGGGAGATGCCCGCCAGTTGGAACGCCGAGGCGTTAAAAGCCCAGGCCGTGGCCGC
>DYIS01000109.1:2015-8159 GCA_020723545.1 Ktedonobacter racemifer | reverse complement strand
TGCTGGCAGAACATCCCGGAGGCGGTGTGGAATTTCACCATCGGCGGATACCAGGTGATCAAGAAGTGGCTCTCGTACCGCGAGCGCGGCCTGCTGGGGCGCGACCTGAGCGTGGAAGAAGCTCGCTACGTCACCGAGATGGCCCGCCGCCTGGCAACGCTGGTACGCATGCAGCCAGAGTTGGATGAGAATTACCGGGCAGTCTGCGCGGCGGCGTATGCCTGGCCTAATATGTAGATCAACAACCAGCTCTGACAAAGGAGGCGACCGATGTCCGCTGCATGAACTCAGACATAGTCACTCTATCCCCGTTAGGAGTTTGATGTGACCAAGAGGACCATTCCGCTTTTCAGAGTCGCCTTCTCCCTGCTCATTGGAGATGCAGGCAGATTCAGGCCGCCTGGAACCTTTGGCCAATTTTGTGGGGAAAGCCGTTGAACGCAGTTTGACACTCTACCTGGAAGCTTGCACACCGCAGGTTGAAGCGCCTGCGCCAGAGCAAATCTGGATCAGCCTGGCGCAGGCTGTTGAAGGCACGCCATACAGCCAGGAATATCTCAGCCTGCTGGCGCGTAAAGGCCGGCTGGAAGCCATCAAACGCGGGCGTGTTTGGCTGACCACCCGCCATGCGGTAGCAGATTATCGCCAGTCTATAGAGGGCGAAAATTCATAGAGAAACTACACTCGAACAGGTCGCTTGTACCCGGCATCAATCACCCGTTGAGCAACCCTCTCCGCCTCCTGGCTGGACATCGGCGTATACCCCAATTCCCGAAGCAACTGGATGAGCAGGGCATGTCCCCCGCCCTCGCTGCTCTCCCGCAGAGAGATGGCTCTCTCGAGCGCGGACTCGATAGCCTGCCATTGGTCGTAAGTGGGTTTATTCATCGTCGGTCTCCATTTGAGCAATCCGACAACACACATTCTTGCTGTCATTACCAGAAAGATAGCATAACGCTTGTATCGTGGCGAGTATTGCCGTAAAGATCACCCATTGTTGTGCTGCCTCCGATACCACCTGATAACCCGCCAGGCGTCCGCCAGGTCCAGCCCACAACTGGCAATCCATGAGAGCGCAGTCGCCATCGCCAGCAGCCAGGACACATGCCAGCGTGTCATCCACACCCGGAAGCAGAAGTAGCCCACAATTAATCCCACCAAACCTACCAGACCCACGAATGCCGGCGCAAGAGTGATCACAAGATTCTTCCAGCGCAGCTTCACCCGATAAAGCCAGATGCAGCCTGGCCCGACATAGGCTTCGATGCCAAGCACACGAGCTGCAATATAGTGCAGAACCTCGTGGGGCAGCGCCATCCAGAAAATCGCCAGCGCGAGCAAGGGATACTGCCCCAGCCAGGCTCGCGGCTTCCCGGGATCGTTTTTCGGTGGAACCGGCCACGGCTGCATCTGGGGCGGAAGCGACTCGGGCGGCGGCAGCTTTTCCTCCCAAAACAAGTCGTCCGGCGGCTTGAAGTAGCGAGGCGACAAGCGAGGAATCGGGCGAGGACGGAAATGGCGAGGCTGGAGATGCCGCCTGAACAGGAAAGTTCTCTTGAGCCATTTTCCTGTAATGATCAGAAGTTTGCGCCTCACATACGGGATCAACCGAGATTGTTCATCCATCCAACATCCCTACTGCATCCTCAAGATCCTTTTCTCCAGGGGTCGTATAAATTCGTGTGGTATTCAGATTGCTATGACCGAGTAAGGCGGCGACTTTCTCTAATGTCACTCCCGCATCTACCAGCGCCTTACTAAAGCTGTGACGCAGGATGTGTGGTGTCACATTTTCCAAGCCGGCTTCGATCGCATAACGCGTCACCGCCCTTTGTATTGAGCGTGTCTGGATACGTTCGTTCCTCTGTCCGATAAAAAGCGCATTACCAGCCTCTTCGGGGCGTACTTCTAACCATTCCCGCAGGATTTTCCGAGAAGGGCTATTGAGAGGAATGCTTCTTCGTTTCTGCCCCTTACCGACGCGCACCGTCACACTGCCTTTGCGGTCACTGATATGAATATCACCTACATCCAACGCGCATAACTCACCCACGCGTAAACCGGTATTAAGCAACAACAATACTACCGCCGCATCCCGTAACCGCAGCACCCACAATCGTGGAAATCGCTGGCGTGCAATACGAAGATCGTGATCCACCGCACGCATCAACGCAGCCCGCTGACGCTTATCTAACCATTTGGGAGCCAGAGGGACATTGTCCACACAACGGATGTTCAAAGTAGGATTGCTTGCCACCCGCCCGCTGGTCGCGGCCCAATGTCCATAAGCTGCCAATGCTGCGAGCTTACGATTGATCGTTTGCGGTTTGGCGGCGGCATCCAGCAATTCCTGCCGGTATTGCCGTATACGTTCGGATGTCAATTTTTCTAGCGAGAGATTTTCACCTGAAGTTCGCTCGAACCATTTTTCAAAATGCTGCATATCTGCAACGTAACCCTTGATTGTCAATTTAGAACGATCTTGTTCTAACAAATAGTTGGCAAATTCATCAAATGACTTTATCATTGTTTCCTCCGTTTACCAAAACTCTGGTCTGCCCAATCCCAGCGGCTCGGCGTGGGCGAAGAGCGCCCACAGCACCCAGGCCAGAGCGCGGCGCAGACGCATTGACTGCGGGGCCAGCTCGCGCGTCAGGATCGAGAAGCTCAGGCTCACCTGCACGCCATACGGCCCGGTCATGCCGCTCTCCCAGCCGGTCGAGATGGCTGCGACGGCGCGCAGCGGGCCGGCGTTGCTCCAGCCGTGATTGGCCAGGAAGGCGTCAATCACCCGCTGCATGGCGTGCAGGATGGCGAGGGTGTTCCACACCAGCCGGGCGCGCGGCGGGTGCATCGCCTGCCGCAGGATTTCGATCAACCCGGGCCGTGACGCCAGATACTGCCCGAGCAGCGTCACCGAAGCGGTGGGCGGCAGCAGTCCGGCGAGCGGATCGGACTCATCGTGGCTGGCTTCGAAGATGGCGACGGCATTGGCCCACAGTTGCATGTCGGGCCGGGGAACATCGGGGGGCAGCCGCTCGCCAAGCGCCGATTGCGCCCGCTGAAGCGATTCGACCAGCGGACGGTGCTGCGGGGCGAGGTCGAACACGGGAGCAGCACTCCCAGCCGGTTCGAGGGCGGTCTCTCCTTGCGGGTCAACCGCCGCTCCCAGGTCATCCCAGCGCCCCGAAGGATCAGCGTCCCACTCCGGCTGTTCGAGAAACTCGCCCAGCGGGAGCGCCAGCAGCCGGAAGGGGAGCGACTCACTGGCCTCCGCTTCGAGCTGGCGCAGCGCCTGCCGCCAGATGTCGAGGGTACGCCGCAGGCGGGCGCTGCGCCCCAGGCCAAAAATCAGCCGAACCTGGGGGAGCACCTCTGCCGCCTGCGGAGAGCCGAAGAACGCCCTGCGGCGCTCGAGCGCATCTCGAATGCGGCGCAGCGAGTGCGGGGTGGCGCTTTGCTCGACTTCATAGAACAGGAGGCGGCCGTCTGCCAGCCGCACATGGTGGTCGGGGCGCAGGGTCTGGCCGCTGCCGTAGGACAAGGTGCAGTCGGTGAGGATAGCCTGGCCGGAGTGGACGCCGCACTGGTGAACATCGAGCATAGCCAGAGCGTGGGCGATGGCGCGCGGCTCGGCCAGGCCGCAGGGAGTTGCCTCGGTGTGGCCGAGCGAGCGCAGCAGCGCCGCGCCGCTCTCGCCGAGCCGGTAGACTTTGGGCGGTTTGCCAGGCTGCCCGGGGCGCGGCGCGTTGACGCTAACGGGGGACAGGATCGGCGGCAGGCCGGCGCCGGCTGCTTCCAGCCGGTCGAGCACCCGCTCGAGCTGGCCGCGGCTCAATCCAGTTGCCTGGTGGATTTGCCGTGTGTCGGCAACGCCGGTGACGAGAAACAACTCGAGCGCCGACTGCCAGGGTGTATTGGGCAAGGTCAGAGCCAGCGCCTGGTGTATCAGTTGGACCTGGGTGGCATTCGCTGAGTTCTTGGGGGGTGATGAGGTATTCATAATCAGGCGTTATTCCCTAGAAAAGACTCTCGGGGTTATGCACGCGAATATTGCACGCGCTGACCAGGATTGGGTAACAGCAGGAGAAAACGGGTAGCCGCTTTTCGACATCCAGCCATCCAGACGGCGCCTGGCGGATCGCATGGTTTGGGACAGCGGCCCGGTGCGCGCAACCGCTCACAGGCTTTCCTGACGGGTCAAGCGACACCGCTAAGGGTGTCGGTTTGAGACACCGCCAGGGGTGTCGCTGGCGCTGCCGTTGAGCGACACCGTTAGGGGACACCGCCGCCCACCTTTTTCGCCAATTCGCGCAGCCACTGCTCGGCCTGCTGTCTGAAGGCCGCCGGGATGGTGGGCAGGTTTAGGGCGTAGTCGTAGCGCATGCTCCGGCTGGGCCGGCGGCAGTCCCTGGGGTTCACCGTCCCCTGGGCCACGCTGTGAAGACCCAGGATCATCAGGAAGGCCGCCGCCTGGCTCTTGGGGACTGACAGATCGCCAGCCATCGCGTCCAGCACCGTTTCGAGCGTCGCGGGCAGGTCGAGCATGACCCGGTTGCGCGCCTGGTCACGCTGCGCTTTGCGGCGCTGGGCAGGGGTCATCTTGCGCACCCGGGCGATGCGGGTGTAGACATCATCGCTGTCTCCCAGCGCAGCCTCGACGGCCGGGTCGGCGTCGAAGGGGGATTGACGTGGCGTTTTGGCAACGGTCATAGGAGCCTCCTCATTTCACGGTGTTCAATAGCCCGGCGGCGATCTCGGCCAGGTGCAGGTAGCCGCCCACCAGGTTGCGGCTGTTCTTCTGCCGCGAGCCGTTGGGGAAGCCGACCGCCGCCGGGCAGGCGGGCGCATACTCCCACAAAGTCTGCCCGTGCGACGAGGCTTCGCGGACTTTGGTGTCACGCGGGATGGGCGGCAGCACCCGTTCAGCGCCGACGGCTTGCTGAAGCAGCGTCGCGTTGGCGATCGTCTCGCGTGTCACCCGGTCATACAACGTGGGCAGCACGCCGATCAGAGCCGGGGCGGTCACACCCGGGTAGCGGCCCAGGCTGCGCAGGGTCTTCAAAACATAGTTGACCCCATCCAATGCCAGGTAGTCCAGGTTGGCCGGGATGATGGCGAAGTTCGCCGCGACCAGGGCCAGGATATGGAGCACATCCGTGGACGGCGGGGTATCCAGCAAGATCAGGTCGAAGTGATCGGCGGCTTCCTCGAGCAGGTTGGACAGCAGGTATTCGCGGAAGTTGGCTTGCTTGACGTGCTCTTTCACCAGCTCGCAGGTGTGGTCATTGGTGACCACCCACAGGCGCTCGCGGGCTGGTATGGCAACGTTGATGAGCGGTTCTTCGCCCACCATCAGGCGGTACAGGCCGTTGCCCTTCTGCAGGCCGAAGCCGGGGGCCACGTGGCCCTGGGCGTCGAGGTCGAGCACCAGTACCCGCTTTCCATCCTGGGCGAAGAAACCCGCCAGGTTGATGGCGGTGGTGGTTTTGCCCACCCCACCTTTCTGGTTGCAAATGGCAATGAAATGGGTCATGAGTGTTGCTCCTGATGAGGTGGAATTGCCTGGTTGAGATATTCGCGGCTGCTCGAGCGCTGTCCCACCGGCGCGGTCTCGGCTGCCATGCCCTGGACCAGACGCAGGATGGCGAATGAGTCATCCAGCGCGCGGTTCACGTTGCCTGGAAGCGGCCGCCAGTTAGCCTCGCCAAACCTCATGCTCCCATCTCCGCAATAGCGGGCGTACCAGGTGATCGCTGCCTGCCAATCGACCCGGGTGAGCGCCGGCTGCCTGGCCGCAGCCAGCGAGCGGTTGATCATCGCCCGGGTGTAATTGACCGCATAGGCCACGATCAACTTGCCAAATAGCAGTTCGCTCACCTGGCGAGCAATCTGGCTGAACGGCGGCGCGTCATACACCATCCGGTCCGTGATCCCGTTGATACGGGTGGCGTAGATCGGAATGCAATGGGCCGGCCGCACCAGCGTGTCGAGCAGAACCGCTTCCTCGGGTGTGATGATGGCGATCTCGATCAGCTCGGAGGCGCGTCTCAGCCCGGTGGTCTGGATGCTCACGATCACCCACTCCAGGGGTGCCGTGACCAGGCTGCGCGCCCAGGCCACGGCGGATTGGCGATAGAGCTG
>DYIS01000109.1:0-2005 GCA_020723545.1 Ktedonobacter racemifer | reverse complement strand
CTCGGGAGGAATCTCCGGGGGTTTTTCGAGGTTGATCTTCCCCGCTAGGTCGGATGGACTGGCATACAGATCGAACGGGGCGCGGGGCGTCGCCTGAGTCTGGTCATACAGCCAGCGCTGGTATCCGCTGAGCTGTATGCAGGCTGCCGGGGGATTTGCGCCGGCAGTCAATCCCATGGCTTGAAGCTCGGCCCGGGTTTTGAGATGGGAGGGAGTGGTGGCTGGGTGATACAAGGATATTCCTGGGCATTCCGACGTGGGTGGCTCCTTCCACGTCGCGCCGCAGACGATACAGCGCACACCTCTGTCACAGCGTTCGAGTGAGTGTTTCATGCAGCGTCTCCTCGTCGGTTTGGACGGCCTGGACGGGTTCGGACGCCCAGGCCGGTTTGGACGGAATATCGGCTAAACACAAGGCATTATCCTGATCAGGCCGAGGCGCAGCCAGCCCGCGCGCCTGCCAATCCCGGCGCAAGCGGCGCGCTTCCCGCTCCGGCAGACCCATCTCGGTCAAAGCCTTGAGCGTCAACCGCCCCTCCGTATGCTGGCGCACCCAGTCGGCGATGCGGGTCTCATCGGGCGTCAGGCCGCTGCCAGGGGCGGCGGGCAGCAGTTCTTTGGGCAGGCTGTATACCTGGATCAATCCCCAGGGATCGGTCAGCGCCCTGCCGGGGACCTTGAGCTGCTCAGCGCCGGGGCGGTCGAGCACTACGCGAGAAGTGGACGGTTTCTGCACCTGGAAACAGATGCGGGTGCGGCATTGATCCTGGGCAGCCCCCACCACCTCGCGCTCGAATTTCTGCCCGGCCAGGATGACGGTGATGCCATAGCCGCGTCCCTGGGTGGTGAGCAGGGTCACGCTGCGGGCGGTTTCGGCCTTCGGGCCGCCGGTAGCCAGCACCAGGGCGTTGTATTCGTTCAGCGCCACGACCAGGCGTGGCAACGAGATCAGCGCGGCGGTGTTGTACTCATCCAACGTTTCCGGCCCGCCAGGGATGGTGTTATACAGCCGCGAGCGGCGCTCCATCTCGTTCGTTGCCAGCCGGATCAGCTCGGCGCAGGCTTCGGGCGTGTCGGCGACCGGTGCGAGCAGCGCCGGGTGGCCGTTGAGCGTGCTGAATGTGCGCCCGCGCAGGTCGCCGATCAGCAAAGCGTGGCCTTCAGCGATAGCCTGGGCGGCCAGCAGGCGCAGCAGGTTGGATTTGCCCGAGCCGGTCATGCCGGCGACGAGCACATGACCCAGATCGTCCCAACTGGCGGCAATCTCCTGGCCGTTTGCTCCCTGCCCGATCAACGCCAGCCCCTTGCGCCAGCCGGGGAATGGCAGGCTGGCAGGCAGCTGGGGACGGTCGGAGAGCAGGATGGCAAGGCGCAGGCCGGTGGAGTTGCTGACCACTACCGGCTTGCCGCGCAGCGCGCTCGACAGGTGATGGCGCAGCTCCGGGGAAGTGTATGGCCGCAGGCTGGGCAGCCGGCGGTCGTCGAGCACGGCAAACAGCCAGGCTTGCGAATGATCTTCGGTCAGCTTCCAGCGCACGATGTGGGCCGGATCGGTGTCCGGGCGCTGCGCCAGAACGGTCAGGATGGTGCGGGCGGCCTGTTCAGCGGCCGGCAGGTAACGGGTGATGGTCATAGAACCTCCTCTCCGCTGTCGAGCAGTTTTTGGGAAACTTCATCCAGCCAGGGCCTGACCTGGCCGGGTTCGATCACTTCGATGTTGACTGCCTGAGCGGGCGCGGCCAGTGGGGACAGGCTGCCCGGTTGACTGATCATCCGCCCGGGGTTGGATCGCCTGCCGGGGGTCTCCCCACCGGCGGTGGTGTTGGCGGCCAGCAGGAGCTCGCCAGCCTGGGCGCGGGCGACGGTCTGGTTCTGGATAGCCGGATTGTCCATCATTCCGTGAACGCTGGTGCTGCCTGACGGGAGCATGTGGATCACCGGCGCCCCCGACCGGCTGATGTCCACCAGGCTCACCCCGCCGTCGGGCGTTGGGACGGGAATGTAT
>DYIS01000108.1 GCA_020723545.1 Ktedonobacter racemifer | reverse complement strand
GATTCCACCCACCTGCCACCCCTGGCCGAGACCAGGCTGGTGCGCACCAATATGTCTTTCAATAGGTTGTCAAACCCACTGATGTCAGTGGTGACCAGGGCTCCAGGAGCGAAGCCCACGCCGTACAAGAGACCCTGCAGCCGGCTCCACAACCCAAGGCCCTTGACGACCCGGATAAAAACCACCAGGCCCCCCTGCCCCCCCGCTTCGGCCGAGGCGATGGACACGATGTCTTGCCAGGGCACCACCCGCCGATCACCCAGCAACTGCACCACTAACCCATCCGCAGTCACCTGAAAACCAGGAAAGAGATCGTAGAGAAGGCTGACCAGGGCGATCATCAGAAACACAGAGATGTGGGCTGCCAAAAGCTCCCCTACCGGGACCGGCTGGCTCGCCAGGTCGGTGGCGATGGCAGCCAGCGGTGAATTGGCCAGAAATTGGCCCACCACGGGGAACGTTGTCAGAACGAGTCGGGCAATAGTCTGCAAGTAGCGGAAGGCAGGGAAGAGAATGAAGACGAGACAGAGGAGCCTCACCGGAAGCGAAATGAACCAGGGATAAGCGTACCTGGTGGCGGTAGGCATCTTCACCTCCACACCTGCCCCCAGAGGGGAACCGATGGCGACCGCCGCTGCCGTTTTCCACCGCATGTGCTCTCACCTCCCAGCCTGCATTGTACAAGGCAAAGGTGGTTTTGTGAATCACCAAGTCTGGCTAACGTCACCCTTACTTTTTGATGGTAGTCCTGCTCAAAGATAGTACTAAACCCCCTCCAGATCATTGGCGAATATCTTGCCGGGGTTGAGTATGTTGTTCGGATCAAGGGCGCGCTTGATGGCATGCATGGCTTCCACGCCAGCCGGGCCGAATTGCCAGGCCAGATATTTGGCCTTCAGGGTACCAATGCCATGCTCGCCAGACAGGGTGCCGCCCAGGTCCAAGGCAGCACGAAATAGCTCGTCAGCGAACGCGTCGACCCTGACCATCTCTTCCTGATCACGAAAGTCGGTCATGACCAGGGGATGCATATTGCCATCGCCAGCATGGGCCAGCAGGGGCACTCGCAGGTGATGCTTCCTCGCCAGTTCCCCAATTATCCGCACAAACTGAGGCACTGCCGAGCGAGGAACTGTAGCATCCTCAATGACCAGGGTAACGCAGCCCCGGGCTACCGCGGCCAGGGCCGAGCGCCGGGCCGACCAGAGTTGCTCGCTTTCCTCCTTGCTCTTTGCAACCTGCACCTCTCGGGCCTTGCAGCTCCGACAGGCCTCCTCCACCAGAGAGGCCTGACGCTTCACCTCCGCCTCTGAGCCGTCGATCTCCAACAAGAGCACGGCCTCGGCGTCCAGGGGGAGCCCCACCGGCTTGTAGGCCTCGACCAGTTCCATGGTCGCTCGGTCCAGCAACTCCAGGGTAGTCGGGATGATGCGCCGGGCCACAATAGACGAGACGGTCTTGGCGGCATCATCGATATGATCGTAGATAGCCAAAAGCGTCATCTTTGCTTCAGGCAGGGGGATCAGCTTCACGATGATCTTGGTCACCACACCCAAGGTACCCTCGGAACCAACGAGGAGATGGGTGAGGTCATAGCCGGAGACATTCTTCACTGTTTTGGACCCAGTCCAGATAACCTCACCGTTCGGCAGCACCACCTCGAGGCCCAAAACATAGTCCTTGGTGGTACCATACTTGAAGCAGCGAGGGCCGCCGGAGCCCTCGCCGATGTTGCCGCCCAGGGTGGATATGGACAGGCTGGCGGGGTCCGGTGGGTAGAAGAGGCCCCGGGCCTCCACTGCCCGATGGAATTGGGCCAGGACCACGCCCGGTTCCACTGTGGCGGTGAGGTTCTCCTCATCGATCTCCAGGACCCGGTTGAAGCGGACCATGAGCATGACGACGCCGCCCTGCACGGGCACCGACCCCCCGCTCAGATTGGACGAGGCGCCCCGAGGGGTCACCGGGAACTTCTCTTGATTGGCCAGCTTGAGGATCGCCGACACCTCTTGCGTGCTTTCTGGCAGGACAACCGCCTGTGGAAGGTGGGTGAAAGGCGTGGTATCGTAGGAATAGCAAACCAGCTCCTCCGGTGAAGTCAAAACATCGTCTTTGCCAACGATCTTCTTCAACTCGTCAATCACTCCTGGGGTGAACACGTCTGGAAACTCCTTCAGTTGCTCGAAGCTCACATCCCCTGCGACCTAACACATTATAGACAAGGCACCCTTGGGCGTCAAGGCTTCGATTGACTAGACCCAGGTGGTATGTTATTATACGACGGGTGTTGGCCAGACCACTTGCGAGATAAGGGATTACTCTTCTTTGCTCATCACTTTTTCCGGCCTGGCCCTGGGCGGGATCGTAGCGGGTTTTTTCGGATCGCTCCTGGGGCTTGGCGGTGGCATCTTCATCATTCCCATGTTGAACCTGATCTTCGGCGTGGAGATGCGCAGCGCTGTGGCTGTCAGCCTGGTGGCGGTGATCGCTACCTCTAGCGCCGCGGCCAGCGTCTACGTTCAGGAACGCCTGAGCGACATACGTTTAGGCATGACCCTGGAGCTGGCCACCACCCTGGGCGCCATCGTGGGCGGGCTCTTGGCCGGCAGATTGCCCAGGGAGGCCTTGACTGTGCTGTTTGGGCTTCTTCTACTCTACACCGCGGGGTCCATGGTGCGCAATATTCCGGCACAAGGCAATAGCGGCGGCCCCTCCAGGGACAACTCCAGGAAAAAGGTGGTGCCGGAGTACCAGGTGAGGAATCTGTCGGTGGGGCTTGGTGCATCTTTCTTCGCCGGCAACATCTCCGGCCTCCTGGGCGTGGGCGGTGGGATCATCAAAGTGCCGGTGATGTATTTGAGCATGGGAGTGCCCTTGAAGGTGGCCACCGCCACCAGCAATTTCATGATCGGCGTCACCGCGGCTGCCAGTGCCTTCATCTACTATTCTCGTGGCGACCTGGACCTTCTGGTGGCCGGGCCGGTGGTGCTGGGCGTCTTCCTGGGTGCCAGGACCGGCTCCCGCATCATGCACCGGGTGCGCGCCGCCTATCTGAAATGGTTTTTTGTGGCCGTTCTGCTTTACACCGCCATGCAGATGCTTCTCAAAGGCTTCAACCTTCACGTGCTTTGGTTTTAGCTGATGCCTGACATCGAAAACACTGGCCAGGCGAACATTTATATCAGCAGGGTGTTGCTGGTGGGCTCCGGCCTTGGAGCGGGCGTCATAGCGCTGGGCCTATTGTGGTTCCTGCTCCAGCCTGGAAACGGCAATACCCTTCCGGCGGCTCCGGTGACGCCCTTCGCCCAGCTTGCCGACCAGCTCGATCACGTGGGTCCCCTCACCGTGATCAACCTGGGCCTTTTGCTTTTGATGATCACCCCGATCGTGCGGGTGATCATCGCCGTCGTCTCGTTCTTTCTGGAAAGGGACCGCAAATACACCTTGATCTCGCTGGTCGTGCTGGCGATACTTTTGTTCAGCGTCAGGACTGCCCTGGCATAGTTGTATCTCCAACGAGGAAGACCTTGAAGCTCTCGGTGCTGATACCCGTGTACAATGAGGAAGACCATATCCGGGAACTGCTGGAGCGGGTGGCCGCCGTCCCGGTGGAAAAAGAACTGGTAGTGGTGGACGATCACTCCACTGACGGGACTGCGGAGATTCTGAGAAGCATGCAACTGCCCAACATGCAGGTAATCCGCCACGAAAGGAACCTGGGCAAGGGTTCGGCCGTTCGTACTGCCCTGGCAGCGGCCACGGGCGACGCAGTGATCATCCAGGACGCCGACCTGGAATACTATCCCGAGGACTATCCCCGGCTCCTGGAACCGATGATAAAAGAGGGGGTAAGGGCAGTCTACGGTGTGCGTACTTTGAGTAACCAATCGCTCCTCAGGCGTTTGGGGAATCATTTTCTCACTTTCGTTACCAACTTGCTCTATGGCACTCGTCTCAAGGACATGGAAACCTGTTATAAACTGGTATCTCGGGACCTGATCCAAAGCTTTACCATTAAGTCCAACCGTTTCGATATGGAGCCGGAGATCACGGCAAAGATCTTGAAACGGGGCCAGCGCATTCGCCAAGTCCCGATATCCTATTCGCCCCGCGTGGTGAGGAAGCTGTCGCCGTGGAGGGACGGATGGCCGGCCCTTTGGGCCCTGATCAAATACCGATTCGTTGACTAGCGGAGGGTGACCTTGAAGGAGCTATCCCAGGTTGCCGACGAAATCGCGGCCTGCACCGCTTGCGCTCTCTCCCGCAGCCGCACCCGAACCGTCCCCGGCGAAGGGCCCGATGACCCCAGCCTCTTGTTCGTCGGAGAGGCTCCCGGCTGGCACGAAGATCAGCAGGGTCGGCCCTTTGTGGGCCCAGCCGGACGGTTTCTGGAGGAGCTTTTGGCCTCTATCGGCTTGAAGCGTGACCAGGTGTGGATCGGCAACATAGTGAAATGCCGCCCACCGGATAATCGGGACCCGCTGCCCGATGAGATCAGCGCGTGTGCCCATTTTCTCGAAAGGCAGATAGCTCTCTTGAGACCAAAGGTCCTGGTCACCCTGGGTCGTTATTCCCTGGCCCGATTCTTCCCTGGAGAGAGCATTTCCAGGGCCCACGGTCGGCCTAAAAAACAGCAGGGAATCATCTATTTCGCCATGTATCACCCAGCCGCGGCCCTGCACCAGCCTTCGCTGCGCCGGACTATAGAGGAAGATATGAAGAGGATCCCGGCCCTCCTGGAATCCTGGGACCGAATCGCCGAGGCCCAACCCGAGGAGCCACCGGTCAAGCAGTTGACCCTGTTTTGATGAGTCAGGAGTACGACGATTGGCCAAGAATAGGGTTAGACTGATCCCTCTGGGCGGGTTGGGAGAGATCGGCAAAAACATGCTGGTGGTGGAGCACCAGGACGATATCCTGGTCGTCGATGCCGGGCTCATGTTCCCAGAAAACGAGATGCTTGGCGTCGACCTGGTTATCCCGGACGTCTCCTATCTGGTCGAGCGCAAGGACAAGATCCGTGGGATCATCATCACCCACGGCCACGAGGATCACACCGGAGCCCTGCCGTACGTGTTGCCCAGGCTCAACGCCCCCATCTTCGCCACCAAGCTCACTCGGGGGCTTATATCTGTAAAGCTCAAGGAGCATCGGCTGCTGGACAAGGCACAGTTGAATGCCATTCAAGCCGGGGACGAGCTCAACCTGGGCTCCTTTCGACTGGAGTTTTTCCACGTCAGCCACTCCATCCCGGACGGAGTTGGCGTGGCCTTTCACACCCCGGTGGGCATCATCGTCCACTCCGGGGACTTCAAGTTCGACCACACCCCGGTGGACGGGCGCCGGACGGACTTCGCCAAGCTCTCTCAACTGGGCGGCCAAGGCGTTCTGGCCCTCCTCTCCGACAGCACCAATGCCGAGACCCCCGGGTACACCCCATCGGAGAAAATGGTGTCCGAGATGTTCGACCGGGTGTTCCCTAAAGCGCCGGGGAGGATCATCGTGGCCACCTTCGCCTCCAACATCTCCCGCATTCAACAGGTCATCGAGGCCGCCATCAAACATGACCGGCGGGTGGGGATCGTCGGGCGAAGCATGGTGGAGAACGTCCGGATGGCCCGGGACTTGGGCTATTTGGAGGTGCCAGAGGGCGTGCTTCTGAAAACCGAGGAGATCAACCGCCTGCCGGGAGAAAAAGTAGCCATTGTGACCACGGGCAGCCAGGGCGAGCCCACCTCAGCCCTGGCCAGGATGGCCAATGGTGACTTCCGGCAGCTCCAGATCGAGAAAGACGACACGGTGATCATCTCCGCCCGACCCATACCGGGCAACGAGGAGCTGGTGAACCACATAATCAACAATCTCTTCAAGCTGGGCGCCGATGTGCTCTACGATCAGCTATTGGACGTCCACGTGTCGGGCCACGCCAGCCAGGAAGAAGAGAAACTGATGTTGAACCTCCTGCGGCCCCGGTATTTCATCCCGATCCACGGTGAATACCGCCACCTCATGCTCCACGCGAAGCTGGCCTTCGAGGTAGGGGTACCCCCTAACAACATCTTGGTGATCGAAAATGGACAGGTGGTGGAGTTCGGGCAGCACGGCGCTCGCCTCGACGGCACTGTTCCCGCTGGGTACGTCCTGGTGGACGGCATTGGCGTGGGCGACGTTGGGCAGGTGGTATTGCGGGACCGTCGACTGCTCTCCCAGGACGGGGTGGTCATCGTCACGATCACCGTGGACAAACAAACCGGCCGGCCCCTGACCGAGCCGGACATCATCTCTCGCGGCTTTGTCTACGAGCGGGAGGCAGAGGGGTTGCTCGAGGCAGCCCGGGAGCAGGTCACCGCCGCGCTGGAGGACTCGGTCAGCCACACTGCCGAGTGGTCCTTCATCAACACCAGGATCAAGGAGACCTTGGGTAAGTTCTTTTACGATCGGACCCATCGTCGGCCCATGGTCCTGCCGGTGGTAATGGAGGTTTAACCCCTGCCTTATGGCAAAATCCAAGCGGTCGCCACGCAAAAAGAAGGGCTTTCGCTTCAAGCTGGACGCTCAGGCAAGGCAGGATATCCTGGCGGCTTTGCTGCTGCTCGCCATTGTGTTCACTCTCCTTTCTTTTTTCTCCCTGGCCGGCAGCGCTGGTCTGCGCTGGAAAGAGCTGGTAGGCTCGCTCTTCGGCTGGATCGTGGTGCCGGTGCTGGTCATCGGACTCGCCTTCTCTCTGGTACTCTTCCGTCAGCGGGTTGACCCCACTTACTTTCTGAAATGGCAGGTCCCCATCGGGGCGGCCTTCCTGCTGGTCACCACACTGGCAGCGCTGCATCTGCTGGCCTCGGCGGGCCAGGACCCCCGGGCCGTAGCCCAAGCCGGAAATGGTGGCGGCTGGGTGGGGTATGCCCTGAGCCAGGCCCTGTTGGCCGGGCTCGGCCTGCCCGGGACCATCGTGGCTCTCCTTGCCCTGGGCGTCATCGGCGTGGTGCTGACATTCAATATCTCTCTCCATCGGGTCTTTGGTGCCCTGAGATCCCTCAAGGGCAGGCTTGGCTCCTTCTATAGGTATACGATCTTGCCGATCTTCAACCGGCCTCGTATCACGGCCAATGGACGGCCGCCGGTCGCGGTGAAGCCCAAGGCCGAGCCGTCCAAGGCCCCACCGTCCCCCGCCCCGCCCGGCCCGGCTCCCTGGAACAAACCAGAGAAGCAGATCATCGTGCCGCAAATCCCGTCGGGCCCCGGCCAGCCGGCCCCTCCCCGGGAGTGGACGCTACCCTCTTTGGACCTGCTGGACGCCACCGTGGCCCAGGAGATGGGCCAGGCTGACATCCGGCGTCGCATCCGGGTGATCGAAGAGACCCTGGCGAGTTTCAACATCCAGGCCCGGGTGGTCGAGGTCAATCAAGGGCCTACGGTGACCCAGTTCGGCGTTCAGCCCGCCCCGGGCATCACCGTGAACCGCATTGTGGCCAGACAGAATGACCTGGCCCTGGCCCTGGGTGCCTATCCCTTGCGCATCGAGGCGCCGGTGCCGGGGAAGACCGTCGTGGGCATCGAGGTGCCAAATACCGCCACTGCCTTGGTGGGACTCCGAGGCATAATCGAAACCGCTGCTTATCAGAAGCTCAAGGCCAGGTCCAAGCTGGCCATCGCCCTGGGCCAGGACGTGTCCGGACAGGCCGTGGCGGCCGATCTGGCCAAAATGCCCCACCTGTTGATCGCCGGCGCCACCGGCTCAGGCAAAAGCGTTTGCATCAACTCCATCATCGCCTGCCTGCTGTTCCATACGACGCCTGACGAGGTCAGGTTCATCATGGTCGACCCTAAGATGGTGGAACTGACCAATTTCAACGGCATCCCTCATTTGGTAACACCCGTCGTCACTGAAGCGGACAAAGTGGTTAACGTCCTGAAACATGCTCTACAAGAGATGAACCGGCGCTACCACATTTTCCGGGAGAGCGGTGCCCGGAACATCGAGACCTACAATCGAGTCGCCTCCAGCCGGGGCCGCAACCGGCTGCCGTACATGATAATCATCATCGACGAGCTGGCTGATATGATGATGCTCGCCCCCGAGGAGGTGGAGAAGGGCATCTGCCGAATCGCCCAGATGGCCCGGGCAACCGGCATCCATTTGGTCATCGCCACTCAACGCCCCTCGGTAGACGTCATCACGGGGCTCATCAAGGCCAACATCCCGGCCCGGATCTCCTTTGCCGTGACCTCGCAGGTCGACTCCCGGGTCATCCTGGACGCCATCGGCGCCGAGAAGCTCCTGGGGCGTGGCGACATGCTTTACATGGCGGCGGACTCCAGCAAGACAGTACGGTTGCAAGGAGC
>DYIS01000107.1 GCA_020723545.1 Ktedonobacter racemifer | reverse complement strand
TCCGCCAGCCAGCCGGTGATGGAGATCCCGATGCCCCCGGCAACGAGGGTGAAGCCCAGCATCAGCCCGGAGGCCAGGCCCATGCTGGCGGGCAGCATCTCCTGGGCCATCACCAGCGTCACCGGCACCGAGGCCTCCAGGCCAATGCCCAACAAGCCGATGGCCACCAGCGCCCAGGCCGGCGAGGCCTCCATAAAGAAAAGCGCCACCGGGGTCAGGAAGAAAAGGGAGGCGAATATCACCTTGCGTCGGCCTAACTGATCGGCCAGGTAGCCGCCCAAGAGCATCCCGATGCTGCCGGAGGCCAGGAGCACGAACAGCGTCTCACTGGCTAACACCGTGGACAAACCGCGCCCCTGGTAAAGCAGTGGGATGTAGCTATTCATCCCCATGAGGGTCCAGGAGCGGATCATGACCAGCGTCACCACCGAGAAAAGACCTACCACCGGGAGGCGACCTTGCCGGCTCCTCACGACGTCCCGTCTGCCTTCCGGCTGGCGGGCGTCGATCCGGGATAGCACCCAGTAGATGAAGGGCGCCATCGCCAGCGGCAGGGGCAGCATTGCCATGGTCCCCTTCAGGCCAAAGGCGGAGATGACCCCCGCCCCGATGAGCGGGCCCAGAGCGAACCCAAACGTGCCCCCCAAAATAAAGACAGACATGCTGAGGACCTTGCGCTCCTTGCTGGCCAGGGCCACGTTCATGGCACCCTGGGGATGGAAGGCGGCCGAGCCCAAAGCCGCCAGCGCAATAATCGCCAGGAGCGACAGGTAACTCCAGGAAAAGCCGATAAGCGCCATGAAACTGGCAACCCAGAGGATGCCGGCCGAGGCCAGTCGCCGGGAGCCAAACCGGTCCCCCAGGTAGCCGAAGAAGGGCTGCATCAGCGAGTTGGCAACGATGTACGTGGTGGCCAGCAAGCCGACCTGAGCGTAGCTCAGGTCCATGGCGCTCTTCAACTGCGGGAAGACCATGGGCAGGATGTTGCCGTACAGGTCAACGGTGAAGTGTCCCAGGCACAGGGCCAGGATAATCGGGTTGCGGCGCAGAAATGTCATCGCTGGATCCCCAGCGCCCGGGCCAGCGCGGCCTGAGCCAGATCCAGGGCCGGCTCGAGCCTATCCACCCGGGCTCCGCCGCCCTGGGCCAGGCTGGAAGTCCCGCCGCCTCGCCCCTCCAACATCGCACAGGAACCCTTCAGGAGCTCGACCATCTCGAGGGATACATCGGAGGACCGGGCGAACACCAGTTGGGCTTTCTCGCCCGCAAGTCCCAGGAGTGCGATCCTGCCGGGCCAGGAGGTGAGTCACACCGCTAGGCGGCGGATCTCCTCGCTGGAGCGTTGGCTGAACACCTGCCGGACCACCCGCATCCCGCCCAGGGACTGGGCTTGTGAGTCCAGCTCAGCCGCTTCATAGTCCAGGAGTTTCTCCTTCAAATAGCTAAGTTGCTGCTGGGCCTCCCGGCCCTCGGCCAGAAGTCGGCTCACCGTTTCTCCCAGTTCGCGATCCTTCACACTCAGGGCCATCGCCAGGCTGTTCAGGGTTGAATTCTTCCAGCGATAATCCTTGAGCGCCCGATTGCCGCACAAAAAATCGATCCTGAACGTGTCCCCCCGGCGCTCCCATTTTCGAACCTTGATCAGCCCGATCTCCCCCGCCGCCCGGCAATGGGTGCCGCCACAGGCAGAGAAATCGAAGCCATCCACCTCCACGATACGGATCGCCCCGGCGACCTTGGGCGGTTTGCGCAAGGGCAGCGCAAGGAGCTGGGCCTCGTTCACGAAGTAGGCCCTTATGCCGCGGTTCTCAAAGACGGCTGCGTTGGCCATGGTCTCGATGTCCGTGGCCTTTTCCTCGATGAAGGCGGCCAAAGACACGTCGATGGTGGAAAAATCCAGGCCCAGGTGAAAGGAGACCGTTGCCGCGTTTAAGGCTCGTTCGAAGCATTGGGAGAGGATGTGCTGGCCGGAGTGCTGCTGCATGTGATCGAAGCGCCGGGGCCAGTCGATTATGCCGGTGACCGAGCTTCCCTCTATCTCACCGGCCAACAGGTGGATTATCTCGCCGCTCTCCCCCTCCACTACGTCCAGCACCGGAACACCGTTCAGCACCCCCAGGTCATTGGGCTGGCCGCCAGAGGTGGGATAGAAGGCGGTCCGATCCAGGATCACGCCAGGGCTCTTCCCAACCCTGGTTCGGCCGGTGACCATAGCCGAGAACTCCCGGCAATAGGCATCTTCAAAGAACAAACGCTCAGTCAAAGATTTCTCCAGCCAGCAGCGCATATTGGGAAAGGCAAGCCATCCTGAGGGCACAGGCTCCTGCCAGGCATGTTGCCCTGCTTCTTCTACTGCCCAAACGGGCTGCCGGGGCCTTGGTGCCGCGCAAATAAAAAGCAGAGGGGGCTCTCTGCTTTTTATTTTCTAGTAAAGAACGCTAGCCGGGGTCATGGATTAGCCTCTTACCTCGTAGCGCGAACAGGTGACACACCGCCACCGCCAGCGCATCCGTGGCGTCGTCCGGCTCTGGCGCCGCAGCCAAGTTTAAGAGGAGGCAGATCATCCGCTGCACCTGGGCTTTTTCCGCCCGGCCGTAGCCGACGATGGCCTGCTTGACCTCCAGGGGAGTGTACTCCCCCACCGGCAGCCCCGCCTCGGCGGCAGCCAGGAGGACGACCCCCCTGGCCTGGCCCACAGCCAGGGCCGTGCGCGCGTTGCGGCTGAAGAAGAGCTCTTCCACCGCTAACTGGGACGGCTGATAGCGGGCAATCAGCCCCACCAGGTCATCGTGAATGCTCCGAAGCCTTTGGGGCATCGGGGTCTCGGCCGGAGTGCTGATCACCCCACAGGCCACCAGGCGCAGCTCCCCATCCTTCTCTTCGACCAAGCCGTACCCGGTGCTGGCCGTGCCCGGGTCAATGCCCAGCGTCAAAGTGGGCGTCAACCCTCGAACTTCTCCATTATATCCGCCGATATGTCGGCATTGGTGTACACGTCCTGCACGTCTTCGAACTGCTCCAACTTGTCCACCAGTCTCAGCGTCTGAAAGGCCATCTTTTCCTCCAACGGCACCGTGGACTTGGGGACCATGGAGAGCTCCGCCGACGTCACGCTGTACTTGCGCTTCTCCAGCGCTTCCTTTACGGGTTCCAGGTCGCCCGGTAGGGTGTAGATCTCCACCAGGCGGCCATCGATCTTGAAGTCATCGGCCCCCAGGTCAATGGCTTGCAACGCCACGTCCTCCGGGCTAGCCTTCCCCGCATCGACGATGACGACCCCTTTGAACTCGAATAGCCAGGCCACGCACCCCGCCTCGCCCAGGTTTCCGCCATTGCGTGAGAAGATGTTGCGCAGTTCCGCCGCCGTCCGGTTGCGGTTGTCAGTGGCCACCTGGACCATCAGGGCGACGCCTGAAGGGCCATAGCCCTCGTAAGTGATCTCCTCCAGGGTTATACCCTCGCTGCCCCCCGCCCCCCTTTGGATGGCCCGTTGGATGTTATCCATAGGCATGTTGATCTGCTTGGCCTTTAGGATGGCCAGGCGCAGCCGGGAATTGGCGTTCGGGTCGCCTCCACCCTGCCGAGCGGCGATGGCGATCTCGCGGCCAACCTTGGTGAACATCTGGCCCCGTCTGGCGTCGTTGACCCCTTTTTGCCGTCGGATCTGTGCCCATTTAGAATGTCCCGACATCTTGGCTCACCCCCTTGTGCGTCTCCCGGATCAATTCTATCAAACTGCCTGCTTTTTAACAAGACCCAAGAGGCCGGGCAAACTTGGGTAGGACGCTAATCGCATTGGCCGCGGCTGCCGCGGGCAGCCGGGTGGGTCCGACGGGACAGTATCGCTCAAGCCTTGGGCCTGATGCGATAGCAGCAGTGATGATCCCCCCGGAGCAGATGCTCCTCCCGCGCCACCTGCGCCTCCAGCAGGCGCGAGAACAGGGCCAATTGGTGTGCGCAGGCCTGGGGGTATTCCTGGGAGACCCGGGAGTTGACGCAGTTGTATTCGCGCAGCAGATAGCCGCCGTTCACCTTTTCCCACTCGGCAAGATAGCCGTTTTCGTCCAGGATACGGGCCAATTCCTGGACCTTGCCGGGCAGGTCCTTGCCCGCCAGGCGCGGGGCGAACGCGTGGTAGAGGCGCGCCGCCCGTCGGGAGAAAAGGAGGTCTATCTTCTCGTCGCCGTCTAGCGCCTTGATGTCGCCCAGCAGTTCCAAGGCCAGGCCGTGGTAGTTCTTGGGAAAGAGGTCATCGGCCACCTCGGACAGGGCATACACGTAGCCGGGCCGCCCCATGCGCCGACGCACCATGCCCGAGGTGACAAGCCCATCGCGCTCCAGGTTAGCCAGGTGGCGCCGCACCCCCATAGAGGTTATGCCCAGCGTGCTTGCTAACGCGTCCACGCTGGATGGCCCTTGTTTTCTCAACCGGAACAGGATCTCGCGCCGTGTGGAGTGCATCTCCTTGTCCATGTGCCCCACCTCTTCAACCACGATCAACTCGTTGGCAGCATTATATCACACACTTGGCCTTTTGCAAAAATTGTCGCCTTTTTATACTAATTAGTTTACTTATTGCCAGATCTGCCTGGATACTGTCGCGTAGTCCTTGACAGTTACCCCTCAAGAGCTATAATGAAAGGGGTAGGGGCGCAATTCAATTGCGCCCCTACCCCTACAGAAAGGAGCCGAGGTGAACAAGCGCGAACAAGTGCTGGCAGGCCTGGCTGGCCAGCCGGTGGACCGGGTGCCGGTGGCCCTTTGGCGCCACTTTCCCGGGGACGACTCCACCGCTCAGGGCCTGGCCAATGCTACCCTGGCATTTCAGGCCCAGTTCGATTTCGATCTGATCAAGGTTACGCCGGCCAGCGGTTACCCGGTGGAGGACTGGGGTGCGCGATTTCGCTACCGAGGGGACCGCGAGGGCACCCGTGAATGCCTGAACCGGCCGGTGAACTCCCTGGCGGACTGGGCCAGGCTGCGCCACCTGGACACCACCCGGGGAGTCTTAGGCCGCGAGCTGGAAGCCTTGCGGCTCATAAGAGAGGGCACCAGAGATGGGACGCCGATCCTGGAGACGGTATTCAGCCCGCTGTATGTGGCCAAGAGCCTGGCCGGGGACCGCTACCTGTCTGACCTGCGCCGGCACCCGGAGACGCTTCGGGCGGCCTTGCTGGTCATCGCCGAGACCTACGCCCGTTTCTCTGAGGCAGCCCTGGCCGCCGGTGCCGACGGCATCTTCTTCGCCACACAGTGCGCCACCTACGACCTGTTGACCGTAGAGGAGTATTTGGACTTCGGCGTGCCCTACGACCGGCTCATCCTGGACGTCATCCTGAAACAGACCGAGCTGGTCATCCTGCACGTCCACGGCACCAATATCATGTTCGACCTCCTGGCCCAGTATCCGGTGCCGGCTATCAACTGGCACGACCGTCGCACCGCCCCATCGTTAGCTCAAGCCCGCCAACGCTTCACCGGGTGCCTGGTGGGTGGGGTCAACGAGTGGGAGACGCTGCAGACTGACCCGGCTGCCATCGAGCTTCAGGTGAAGGATGCCATCGCCCAGGCCGGCCGAGATGGGCTTATCATCGGCGCTGGCTGCGTGATCCCGGTGGACACGCCCCCGAGCAATATCCTGGCGGTCCGACGAGCTGTCGATTCTCTTTAAACTACTAAAGAAAGCCCCGCCCGGGCCGGAGCTCAGTAAGGCAGCGGCCCAACCGCGTTGGGCCAGCGGCAGGAGCTAGTTTCCCATGCGCCTGCTTATGATACATGTGGACTACTTCAAATGCCAACTCACCCAGAAAGGCCGCTCCAGCCTAGTGGAGAGCCCGGAGCCGCGAGTCACCGAGGTCAGCGAAGCCCTGGTGGTCTTGGCGAGCGCAGAGAGGGCTGACGAACGCGACCCGGCCCGGGTGGCCGAACTGGCGGCCCGCCAGGTCCAGGACATAGCCCGAAAGGTCAAGGTACGAACCATCGTCGTCCATTCCTTCGCCCACCTCTTCGCCGAGCTGGCCCAGCCCGCCGTGGCCGTGGCCGTCCTGGATTCCACCAGGGCTAACCTAGTTGCCCAGGGCTACGTAGTCCACCGGCCGCCCTTTGGATGGTTCAACATCCTGGAGATAAAAGCCAAGGGGCACCCGCTCTCCCGGGTAGCGCGCGTGGTCTCCCTGGACTGACACCGACAGACGGACCGTGCCCATCGCCCTGGCCGACATATCCGGGTGCCCAAGGGGCCTCCGGCACCTTGGGGTATCGTCACAGATGAAAACGGGGCAAGCGCTTTACTAGTAGAGAAGCTTGCCCCAATCAACCTATGGCGCTTTGCCGTGCCTAGCAATTGAGTAGGGAGCGGCGGCTAACCGCTCCCTCTCACACCACCGTACATGCGGGTCCGCATACGGCGGTTCGTCAAGTCGTACGTAGTTGGTGATAGCGTTCGGTGATACCCAACAGGCCCTGACCACGCCAGTAGGTATTGCTCAGGGCTTGTTGCACAGGTGGGGAGGCCGCCATTCGCCAGACGCCCTTCCCGCTACCCGCCGCTTCGCGGGCAGAACTCGGTGGCACCCCTAACGCCACCAAGTTACGCCAACGCGCTTTAGGTCTCTTCCAGCGTTTCCAGATCAGTTGTCGCAGCCGTCGCCGTAACCATTCATCCATTCCCGCAAACACACTCGGCGTGTCCGCCAGTCGAAAGTAGCCTATCCAGCCCATCGCATACTCGTTGATGCCCTGGATGATTTCTTCCAGCGTTCCGTGTCGCGTGCGCCGCGTCAGTTGATGCAGCTTCTGTCGGTAACGCTCAAGTGCCTGCGCGGCTACCCGCACCCGCACCTGCCCTTGTCGCCAATAGAGACTGAACTCCAGAAACCTCCGCCTCCACGGTCGGTCTACGGCGCTTTTCTGCTCGTTCACCTTCAGGCTCAACACCTGCCCCAGAAATCGCCGGACGCTGTTCAGCACACGCCCACCTGCCCGTTTGCTTCTCACGTAGATGTTGCAATCGTCAGCGTAGCGCACAAACCGATGCCCGCGCTGTTCCATCTCTTTGTCCAGGTCGTCCAACATGATGTTGGCCAACAGGGGAGATAGCGGCCCCCCTTGCGGGCCGATAGAATCGGCCCCCTGTGTCCAGCACCACGCCATTCACCATTACCCCAGACTCCAAGTATTTCCGAATCAGCGCCAGCACCCGCTTGTCCTTCACCACCCGTGCCACACGTGCCATCAACTTGTCGTGGTTCACCCGGTCGAAGAACCTTTCCAAGTCCACGTCCACCACCCAGGTGTAGCCGTCTCGGATGTACCCTTGAGCGGCTTTGACCGCATCGTGTGCCCGTCGTCCAGGTCGAAACCCGTAACTGTGCGGTGAAAACCCCGGCTCGAACAACGATGTTAGCACCTGTGCCACCGCCTGCTGGATGAAGCGGTCTACCACCGTCGGGATGCCTAACAACCTTACCCCACCGCCGGGTTTGGGTATCTCCTGCCGACGGACAGGGCGGGGTTGATAGGTCCCCGCGTCGAGGCTTGCCCGAATGTCCAGCCAGTGTTCTTTCAGGTACGCGGGGAGTTCTCGCACCGTCATCCCGTCTATGCCCGGTGCTCCCCTGTTTACCTCGACGCGCTTCAGGGCGGCAAGCAGGTTCTTGCGTTCCCATACCCGCTCCCATACCCCCTGCCCTCTTGCGTTGGACGTTTCCTCGTTCAGTGCCGGAGACTGCTCAGCCCTCTGGTCGAGTGCCAATGGCTTCACCACCTTCGCTCGTCCAGCAGTACCCCTATCTGGGGAAGTCGGCCTTCCCTGCTCGTCCCACGAACTGCTCAAGTTCCTGTCCTCCTTGACGTTCTGCCCTTCCCGTCGTGACGGCAACGGTACTATGGCGTCTGCTGACCCCTGCCGTCTCAATCCAACCTTCCGATTGGAGTTGCCATCCTGGACGGCGTGACGGCAGGTCTCCCCAGATAAGAACGTTGACCTTCCCCGCGCACCTGCCCAATTTACCGCTCTGCCCCTTGATGGTGTGGACTTCGTGATATCTTGCCCACTCGTCCAGACGCACGGCCTCGTATCGGGTTCGTGTTCCTCAGGTCGCGGGCTTGCCTCCAGCTTCCTTCAGACCTCACCTCACGGTGACGCCCTTGCCTTCGGCTAACGGTTAGTACCATCAACCCCCGTAGAGGACTTGCACCTCCAAGTCAACGCCCATGCTGGGCGTACAAGAAAAAAGGCCCACGATTCACTCGTGGGCCTAACAATTCGTCTGGAGCGGGTGACGAGGCTGGCGTATTACCTATTAGGTCTATTGACCACTACTCGATTCTCCGGTAGAATCGCGGTAAA
>DYIS01000106.1 GCA_020723545.1 Ktedonobacter racemifer | reverse complement strand
GGGCAACCAGGCGGCTGTAGCCATTCAGAACGCCAGGCAGATTCAGGCCCTGCAAAAGGCTTATCAGGCCCTGCAAGGGGCTCAGGAGCAGCGGCTGGCTGCTGAACGGTGGGCTACACTGGGGAAGGCTGCCGCCACCCTGGCGCATCGCATTAACAACACGGTGGCGCTGGTTCCGGTAGCCGTCAAAGACTTGAAGGAACTCCTGGGCAAACTCCCGATGGCGGGTGAGATATTAGAGCAGGTTGACGGCGACCTCAGTCGAATTGAACGCAACACGCGATTCACGCTGGAGCTGGCCGATGTTTTGCTCAAGCCGTTCAAGGGCGGCCCGACTCAACGGCTCGACGTAAATACGCTGTTAGAAGAGGCCGTCGCCCTATCAGCCCTTCCCGACACCGTCAAGCTGGACGTGATCCTGAGCCCTGACTTGCCTCCTATTACCACCACCCCTCTGCTCGTTGACGTATTCGTGGAACTGATCTCTAACGCGGTCAAGGCTATGCCTCACGGCGGCCGGCTGGAGATCGGCAGTCGGTTGGGGCCGGAGGATCAAGTAGAGATATGGTTCTCTGACACAGGGGTGGGCATCCCGGAAGCTCATCAGGAGAAGGTATTTGATCTCTTCTTCACCACTCGAGAAGAAAGCATGGGATATGGCTTGTGGTGGGTGAAGACTTTTCTACTCCAGCAAGGCGGTACCATTGAACTGAAGAGCGATGTTGGACATGGCACAATGTTTACAATTCACCTGCCGGCGCATCAGATCGGGTCGGCAGCAGTCCCTCTGAAACAAAACAACAGGAGGTATAAAGATGGCAGCCAGAAACATTCTGATTGTTGAAGACATACCCGACTGGCGCGACCAGCTTGCCAGCAGCCTAAAACGCGGTGGCTACGCGGTCACCACCGTCGCCAGTTACGGCGAGGCCCTGGGCGAACTGCGCCGGAAAGAATATCCACTGGTTATCGTTGACCTGCGCTTAAGCCCGGCAGACGAGAACAACCGTGACGGCATGATCCTGTTGGGGGATCTGGCAGCGCTCAAGATCCCAGCCATCGTCGTGACTGGCTATGGTACAGCTGAACTTGCCCGGCGTGCTTTCCGCGACTTTGGCACACTGGACTTTCTGGAGAAGGAAGACCTCAAACTGGAAAAGTTGCGGCAAATAGTAAGGGAGGCTTTCCGCAAAGCGGATGAGATGGAAAAGGAACTGGCGGAACTCCGGGCCAGGTTTCTGAGGGGTGAGATCGTTACATTCCCTCAAGGTCGTCTCGAACGGGCACTGCGAGAGAAGCCGGAAGAATATAGCGAGCAATAGCATCAGAGGAGCAGACCATGAGCATTGACCTGCAAGGGATGGTTGTCCTACTGCTCTTTATCGCTCCCGGTTTTCTCTACTCGCGCGCCTATCTGGCTGCTAGACCTCGCTACCAGAGAGCACCGGATCTCTTCCAACAAACTGTGCTGGCCGTGGTTGGAAGCACTTTCATTCATGCTGTCCTGATCAGCGTTCTGGCTCTCAGTGCCTTTCTTGGTGCCCTTGTCTACACCCTGTGGACGGGGCGTATTGCGATTATCCAGGAGATTGTCTACGTCCCATCCACTGCCGCAGACGCTCCTGTTTTAGTCGTGTCGGCTTATTCTCTCATCACCGCGATCTATATCGTCACCAGTCTGATCCTAGCCCGCCGTGCCGGTGCTTGGTTGGGGCGCTTGCTCCCGGAACGCACGCCCCGTTGGTACCGGTTCCTGGCTGGCAGCGATCCGCCAGAACGAGTGTTACTCTGGTACAAGACGCTCTTTGAAGAACCGTTGCGTCGTGGGATTATCACACCTCGCGTGGTTGCCTGGTTGCGTAGCGGCGAGCGTTTTGAGGGCAACCTGGTGGAGTTGCGTGTGTCCGCTGATGAAGCCAACGTCATCGAACTGGCACTGGAGGATGTAACCTTCCAGGCAGGCGAGCTCACTCGCTCAAAGCCTCTGGCCAGCCGCGCCCTGAAACCTACTCCGCTGCCTCACCATCGTGTCTTGCTCAGATCCGGCGACATTCTCTGGCTTGGTCGCGTGGATGTTACCTAAAAAAGGAGGGGCGACCTAATGCTCGGAACCGCCTATCGGAGTGCCTTGCAGGACGCCGGTCTGGTAGTGGGTTGTTTTGGAACATAATGGGTGCAGCGACGGCAGATAACGCGGCACAAACGGCTGGCGCCAAAATTGCTCTTGCAACTTCGTTTATGCCTTATCTGGGTGCTTTGCCAAGTTTTGTGTAAAATCCCAGGGGTTGGTATCCTCTGGAACCTTAATGCTCGTATCACCGCAAAGACAAAACTACTGGCACAGACAGATTCGCAAAAGACGGGTTTTACCGTCAAGGGCGAACAAAAAGTTGGCCAATTAAAGAGTTTTGCGCCATTTATGTGCGCGACGCATAGTTGGAGGTTCTAGTGGCACTTAAGGTTAAGCCAATCAGCATTCGCGAACGCGACGACTTGGAACCCCTCATTGTTGCCAATCCCGACGTGATTGAGCAAGGGCTCAAAATCATCGCGCATCAGCTTCTTACTGATTCGGGGCCGCTTGACATCCTCGGAGTGGACGCAGAAGAAACGCTTGTGGTCATCGAACTCAAGAATGAAGCCTCAGAGGGACATTTAGACCAAGGGTTGCGGTATTATGACTGGTGCAGGCAAAACCTCGCTTGGATTACAAAGGCTTACAGTGGCATGGCACGCATCAATTCCGAAGCTTCACCCCGCCTTATCCTCATCGCGCCTTCGTTCACCGATGCTGTCAAACGCATTGCAAAGTATGTGGACGTAGAACTCCACCTCTTTGAGTATCACGCCTTTGAGGATGTAAAGGGTGAGAAGGGGATTATCTACACAGAGATCGACTTCGGCCAACCGCCTGAACCTCCCTCAATCCCCACCATTGAGAAGAAACTGGAATACTTCCAAGACAACAAAGTGAAAGAACTCTTTAAGACAATTCTGGCTGAACTTCAACAGCGCGGCGTTGAAGCGAAACCGCTAAGGGAGCTATGGATCTCTTTCTGGTATAAGGGCAAGCGGTTCATGTATATGTCACCAAAGCGTAATTTCTTCGTAACGCAGGTCTTGTCTCCCGGTGGCGATTGGATGAGCCGCCAGAGAATCACGACCCGGAAAGAATGGGATGAAATCTTCGACAGCCAGATCACAAACTATCTGGAGTATTTAGACACAAGCGGATGACGGATGGCACAAAACAAACGCCTGCCGACGATGCCGCGCTCTTCCCCAACCATTTGTCTCAGCCCAACCGTTGTTCTGCCCCCAGACATGGGCACGGCACGTCGCCAGTATTTGCCGTTACGCAACAGTGTAAAAAGGAAACCAGATAGAGAGAACAGCTATGAGTGGGGATGACTCAAATGGTAAACTCGTTAGAGTGGCTGAAGCGGGCCTTGCCGTTCTGGCCCTTTTCGTTGCCTTGGGGTCATGTTATAAGAGCGATGAGGCCAACCGTATATCCCGCATGGCTTTAAAAGCTAACCAAGATCAGATTTCCCGAGAAAACACACCAACCATAGAGGTGGCATACTATATCGCCAAAAGTCCAGACTTGCAGGCGGAGTATGACAGCCGGTGGATAGATCGGCTTCAACTTGCGTGGAGACGTGTGCCGACTCGCTTCTGGCGCACAGAGTGGTCTCAATACAAGGGGGATCCGGAGAAATGGTATCTTTTTATATGCATCGTGAATCGCGGGCCAGGCAGAGCCGAGAGGATCAACATCACCAGCTATACATGGGTTCCCAAGATTAACGAGCGACGCCCTGATGGGTTGATGGACATGGAAGCACCTCTTGGCATTCTCGACAGAGGGCAGTTCTATGCTCTCTTGGTGGATACATTGAGAACGCCTGACCTTGCTAAACCTTTGGAGAGCACGCACTTTGTGGAAATGACGCTTAAAGTGGAATATACGGATGCATTGGGACGCGAATACAAGCCCCTCGAGATAGGTATTGGCAAAGGGATACCGCTAGGACCATTGTACCACTGGATCCCATAGCCCTAGTATTTGACAGTGGCTCAGGAGCGTGCGCACAAGTGACGAGTGTTACCTTTCCGCCTGGTATGCTCAACGTGACGCCGTCGCCTACCGATGAGTTAGCAGCGTGCCCAGTCAAGCTCAAGTCAGCTTGTCGGTGCATGTCCGACTAGCGCAAGGGCCAGGCCGCCCCTTCACTGCACTCAGGGCAAGCCCTCGGGCTGAGGCCCTCAAGGCCGAAGGCTCTATGGTGACCACCTACGCCAGGGGTAATCCGACCACGGGACCAGGGGTGGGGAGCCAGCAGCCTTTGTTTACTTTTGCTTCAAGATTGTGATATGATAACGCCGGGAATGACAGGTAACCGATCGTGAGGGAGTTAGCTTATGCTAGACAAGGACCTGGCCTTGCGCCGCATCACCGTGGACCCTCATGTCTTGTTGGGCAAGCCTACCATCCGGGGGCTACGCATCAGCGTGGAGCAAATCCTTACCGCTCTGGCCGCCGGCGTGTCCACGGCAGATCTGCTCCAGGATTATCCTGAACTGGAGTTGGCTGACATCCAGGCTGCTCTGGCCTATGCCGCCGAGCGCGTCAGCGAAGAACGGGTCTACCCTCTCGAAGCAACGACGTGAAATTCCTTGTTGATGTGGGCGTTGGAAAGGCCGTAGAAAGCTGGTTGGCGAGCCAGGGGCTGGATATGGTGGCTGTTCGTGACCTGAACCCTGAATGACGGACGCCGCCATACTCGCACTCGCCGTCCAGGAGCAGCGATTGGTGATTACGATGGACAAGGACTTCGGCGAAATGATTTTCCGCTCTAGGCAATCACATGCGGGCGTGCTGTTATTACGCCTGGAAGACGCACCCAGCGACGAGAAAGTTTTGGTTGTGCAACAAATCTTTAAATCTTACCTCGATGCCCTGCCTGGGAACTTCTGCGTCTACCAGAAGGGTCGCTTGCGGATTCGACATGAGTCCATGCGCTAAATTCTCTCGAAGAGATTGCACCTCCGCTCCCCTGCATGCGAGGCTAGGCGGCATGCACTGATCTCAGTCTACAACCGGTTGCACCACGAGCTATTAAACCGCCACCAGGTGGTGCTGCTCCTGCGTTCCCTCGACAGCCTCACCATCGAACCTCTATGAAGCAGAGCTTCCGGGCTCCAGAGGGCTCTTGATACGAATAGGGACTAGCTTCTGCGGGAGCCACCGTACGTTGGCGGGACGGAGGAAGCAAAGTGGAGGCCTCCGTATCGAGATGCTATGCAAGCCGTCCTGGGATCTGCCACCAAGACGCCTCTGGGTCTCCGGCTCATCCTTGTCTTGCTCCTCTCCTTGACCTCCTGCAAGTTACAAAAAGTGGCGCGGTCACAAGGGCACCCCAGGCGTTGACATCATACCAGGCCTACCTTACAATAGCGCAAACCACTTCCCTGCCCGAGACCTCGACCACCCAGGCACCTTGACCAAAAACCGGCCCTTTTGAACAAAGGACGTGAAAGTGATGGACCTGTGGCCCCGGGCCAAAGGCTCCGCCGCCAGGCTGATCGGACTGCCCAGGGGCTTCGTCATGCCCGAGTTGGCTTCGCGGCCCTTCGCCGGGCTACTCTTACTATCGCTCCTCTTGCCCGCCCTGGCCTATCAAACGCCGGCCGCGTACCGGGTCAACCTGGGGGCAGAGGACGATGGCCTCTACCTCTCCGGGTTCTACTATCCCGAATGGACCGGCGACTCCTGGTTTCGCTGGAGCAGGGGTAGGGCAGCGATAACCCTCCCCGGGCCGGGAGGAAACCGGGCCCTCCGGCTCAAGATGCGGCTGGGCGCCCTGCGCCCCGCCTCCCCACCCCAGGTGAGCCTGTGGGTCAACCACAACGAAGTGGCCCGGTTCGCGCCTGGCGGGCAGATGGCGGTCTACGAGTTCCCCATCGAGCGCACCCAGGCCGGTTGGCACTGGGACAAGAGCATTGAATTGCGCTCGGAGACCTTCGTGCCCGGGCCGGACCAACGGGAACTGGGAGTGCAACTGGCGTGGCTCCTCCTGGAGCCGGTGCCCGGAGACCTGGCACCATCCCTCCCCTCCGTCCCCTTGGTGGGGGGCATCGCCCTGACCGGCCTGGCAGCCTTTCTCCTGCTGAGGGCCCAGAGGTTTTCCCGGCCCATGGCCCTGATGGCCAGCGCCTTGCTTCCCGTCGTCTCCGGTTGGGCCTTAGCATTCCGCCGACAGGACCTGGTCTCTCACGCCCCAATGTTCCTGGCCGCCCTGGCGGTGGCCATTACACTTGGCGCTTCTCTCCTGCGGGCCGCCGGCGATCAACTGCGGTACCGCAAGGCCAATGCTTTGGGGCTCGCACTCCTGCTAGCTATGGTAGCCACGGCCTCCGTCCTGGTGTGGCAAAAGGAGTTGCTCGTAAACGGCACCTTCGGCTGGGACGAGGCCGAGCACAGCTACTGGGGGCACAAGATCGCCCAGGACCTCCGAATGCTAGACCTTCGGGCCCTGTGGGACGATTCCAACAGCCGGATCCTCTATCCACCGGGGTTCTCCTGGCTGCAAAGCCTGGTCCTGCTGGCATTGGGCGAATCGTATGCCTCGGCCCGGCTGGTGAGCCTGCTCAGCCTGGCCCTGGCTACCCTCGTGCTCTACTTTCTCTGCCTGGAGCTGTCACCGGAGCGCGGTTGGCTGGTGGGCCTGCTGGCGGCGACCATGATGTGGACCGCCAGGGGGATGCTGGCTCTGGCCGGCCTGGCCATGATCGAGCACGCCGTGCTCCTGACCATAACCCTCGCGCTTTATGCCTACGCCCGGGCCCTGAGGGCCCCCTCCTGGGCCTGGTACTTGGCGGTCGGCCTGGCTGCTGCCCTCACCTTCATGACCAAATACAACTATGGCCTGCTGGTCATTGCTACCATCGCCGTGACCGAGTTGCTCGAGCACGGTTGGGGGTTCCGAGGGCTGGATGGGGCCTGGGCCCTGTTTATCAAGCGCCTGACCTTGTTCTGCATCTTCGTGCCATTTGTGGCGGTTGCGGCCTTCTACCTTCTCACACCGCCGCCCACCAAGTTCGCCGGGTTCCAGTACTTCCTCACCAATCGGCCCGTCGAAAACGACCTCCTCAGCGCCTCCAACCTGCTTTTCTATCCACAGATCTGGCTCTCCCAATTCAGCGGCTCCACCGTCTTATTTGGCCTTGCCCTGGCCGGGTTTGCGCTGGCCCTGAGGCACTGGCGAAACTCTCAACTGAGGACCCTGATCGTCTTCTTCACCATCGGCTTCGTTGCCTCCACGTATCACCCCATCAAGGGCGACCGCTACATCGCGCCCCTGCTTCCGGCCTTCTGGGTCGCCGCGAGCTATGCGCTGATAGAGGTGCTCCATTCCTTGACCGCCCTTCTAAGGGCACCGGGCCATGGATCAACTCTCTTTAGAGGTGCCTCTTCGCTCATACTGGCCCTGTACCTGGCGCCGGCCGGGGACCTGTATTGGAACCGGCTGGGGCCCACCCAGTCTGCTGGTGCAATGGGCAGTACCATTGCTGAGACCCTCAGGACAATCAGGGCCGTCCACGATCCCACTAAGCCGGTGGCCGTCCTGGGCTCCTTCGCCGAGTTCAGCTATGGGCTCATCAACTGGGACTTCGGGACGGACAAGAGCTTCTACCGCGCTGTGCCGCTCTTGCGTTGGCCAGAATTGGAGTTGCCGGTGCGCGGGGTAGACTATGACACGGCCCTGGCTAAGTGGCTTGACCGCAAGGACATTTACTCCATTGTAGCGGTGGGGGTGGGTGAGAGATCGCCATTTTACTCCGGCGACTACCTGGAGTTTAACGCCTGGAAGCTGAACTACGCGATGGCCATGGAGAGAATGCCGAAGTGGAACAAGGTCGCCGAACGCTACTTCCCGGAAACCGGTGTCTCGCTGCGTATCTACCAACCAGCCGTGCCGAAGTAGGCTCTTGGCAAACGTAACCGCTTTATCTTGCCGCCATCGTAGCCTCGGTCCCCGGCCATCCGCACCTTGGCTGGGCGCGCTCGTCGGCGGCGCGGACGAAGGCCCGAATGACTGCCTCGAATTCAGGGGCCTCCCCTGAGCGTTCCGGGTGGCACTGCACGCCCAAGAGAAATCGAAATCCATAGCCTGAGAGCTCCAACCCCTCCACTACACCGTCGGCGCTGCAGGCCGAGGCCATAAGGTCAGGCGCCAGCCTTTCGGCAGTGACCCCTTGATGGTGGCGGCTGTTCACCTGGTATTCGCCAGCCCCGATACATTGCACAGAATCAAAGTATCGGGGCCAGCGCCGCCGAGGTGCTGCGCCAACTGGGAGCCCGAAACCACCTTC
>DYIS01000105.1 GCA_020723545.1 Ktedonobacter racemifer | reverse complement strand
CCCGGTGATTCTACCACCCTTCCTCCATCCCGTCCACACATTTCAGTATAGAGCCATGTTACTTTAGAGCATGCTGCCAGGGCCACCTTTTTGCCAATACATTATGGCAATTGTGGTATAATCAGCCTGTCTGGCTTAGGGAAATGTACAAACATCATCGTCCCAAGATAAAGCATATCCTCGGCCTCTTGCTCTTGGCGCTGGCCCTGGGCGGCGACGCTGCGCCACCGGCGCAACAGTTCAGCCTACGCCTCAACCAGTCGGCCGTGCCGTTCACCTTCGACCTGGTGAGGTGGGAGGTGCAGGCTTTGACAGAGAAGATCGGCGCCAGGATGGGCTCTCGCCGCCAGGAAAGGCTCGCCAGGCCTACTGATCCATCCCTGGGGGAGTATTTCACCAGCGCCCAGGAGGTGTTGGACCTCCAGTACGCCATCAACCAGGCCTCCAGCCACGGAGTCAAGCCCCAGGTCAGTTCGCTGGAGGCCCGCCTTCGGGGGCTACAGGCTCGCCGTGGGAGGCTGCGTCCCCTGGTCGAAGCCACGGTGGAGAAGGACATTGAGGCGGTTCTGGCAAAAGAAGGCTTCGCCAGCTCTATCGGGGGTATGCTCAATTTCATCTTCCCGCCGGTGGTGAACAAGCTCGACCGGCTTCCTCTGGTCCTGGTGGTGTCGCCCCGGGAAAAGATCGCCATCAAGGCCGAGGTCTACCTGTTGGCGGACCTGACCAGCGAACAGATCGAGGCCATCGAGCAAGCGGCAGAGAGCCTGGGGGTTTCGGCGCTGGTCGTCCCCATCGGAGGGTTCTCCACCTATCCCAGCATGGTCTCCGAGACCGCACCTTTAGAGTACGTAGCCCACGCCGCGGCTCACGAGTGGTTCCACCAGTACCTGTTCTTCAAGCCCCTGGGCTGGCGCTACTGGGACAGCCACGAGCTGTTGACCATGAACGAGACCGTGGCCAGCATCGCCGGGGACGAGATCGGCCGCCAGGTAGATGCCGGGTATCGGAAACCAGAGCCTCCAGGCCCGGAAACCAAGGGCGAACCGGGCCCCCAAGACCAGAGGCCGGAGTTCGATTTCAACATGCAGATGCGTCGGATCCGTTTACAGGTGGACAGCCTCTTGGCCCGTGGCGACGTGGCAGGCGCCGAGCGCTTCATGGAGGAGAGCAGGCAATACCTCTTGACCAAGGGCGTCTATCTACGCAAGCTGAATCAGGCCTACTTCGCTTTCTATGGGTCCTACGCTGACAGCCCCATTTCAGTAGACCCCATCGGCCAGGACCTGAGAGAGCTACGGCGGCGCAGCTCCACCCTGAAAGAGTTCGTGGAGAGCGTATCGCAAATGACCAGCTACCGGCAATTGCAGGTCGCCCTGGGCAAGGAATAGAATACCCCGGCGGATGAAGGAGTCTCCCATGGAAGTGATAATCAAGGAGACCTACGAAGCCATAAGCCAAGAGGCCGCGACCATAATCAGAGAGGCCATTCTGGCCAAACCCACCCTGGTGCTGGGGCTGGCCACCGGTGCTACCCCCCTGGGCCTGTATGGCGAGCTGATCCGGATACACCGACAGGAGGGGCTGGATTTTTCCAGGGTGACCACCTTCAATCTGGACGAATACCTGGGCTTGCCGGCCGATCACCCGCAAAGCTACCACTACTTCATGCAGGAGAATCTTTTCCGGCACATTAACATCTCGCCCGAGAACGTGCACACCCCCCAGGGCACAGCCCCAGACCCTGTAGCGTACTGCGACCGATACGAGGAAGAGATCCAAAGAGCCGGCGGCATAGACATCCAGGTCCTCGGTGTGGGCAGCAACGGCCACATCGGCTTCAACGAGCCCGGCTCCTCCTTGGGCTCCCGGACCCGCATCAAGACCCTCACCCGTGAGACCATCGAGCACAATGCCCGGTTCTTCTCCAGCGCGGACCAGGTGCCCAGATTTGCCATCACCATGGGCGTGGCCACCATCCTGGAGTCCAGGAGGTGCCTGGTGCTGGCCAGCGGCCGGGAGAAGGCCCGGGCGGTGGCGGCGTTTATCGAGGGACCCATCACCTCTTCGGTGACCGCCTCGGCGCTACAGTTGCATCCCCGGGTCACCGCTCTCCTGGACGAGGCGGCGGCCTCCAGGCTGAAACTCCGAGAGTATTACCGGTGGGTATACGAGAACAAATCGGCAGCGCAAAGATGGAGGGCTACGTAACCGTAGGCCGCGGCATGCTCAGCCTCGGGACGCTGGCGGTGCTCCTGGCCGGATGCGGACAGACTATCCCCACCACCTGCCCCTCGCCGGCAGCCAGCACTATCGCTGTGTTCCCAGCGAGCAGCCCTACCCCCACGGCCATGGCCACCGCTTCGCCCACGGCCAGCCCCACCGCCACGGCCCAGCCGTTGTCGGCCCAGGAGATCGTTCGCGGCAATCCGGCCCGGGCCCAGGTGGCGCTGACCTTCGACATCGGATTGGACCCCGATGTGGCCCTTCAGGTGCTGGAGGAGCTCCGAAAGGAAGGCGTGTGGGCGACGTTCTTCGTGGCTGGGAACTGGCTGGAAAAACGGCCGGAAGTGCTGCAGCAGATCGCCGCCGATGGCCACGAGTTGGGCAACCATAGCTATTCGCACCGAGATTTCACTCAGCTCACCGACGAGCAGATAGTCGAAGAGTTGGGCAGAACCGAGACGTTGGTGAAACGCCTCACCGGTCGGAGCACCAAGCCGTACTTCCGGCCACCCTTCGGTGCCAGGGATGGCCGGACCCTGGAGGTGGCGGCAAAGGCGGGCTACCGGTCGGTCTATTGGACCCTGGACTCGGGGGACTGGCTGGCGGGTGCCACGGCCGACAAGGTGGCCAAGCGGGTGCTGGACAACGTGGGCAATGGCTACATCGTAGTGTTACACGCCTCGAGCCGACCGACCGCCCAGGCCTTGCCCCGGCTTTTGGCCGGGCTCAAGGCAAAGGGCTTTAAAGTAGTTACCGTCTCCCAGGTTCTGGCACCATAGATCAGACTCGACTGCGAGGCCTAGAAAATGAACCTCAACCAGGATCAGTGGGTGGAAAGTACGTTGAACGGCCTGACCCTGGGACAGAAGGTCGGCCAGATATTGATGGCCGGGTTCCCCGGAACTGGGGTGGACCCGGAGATAAAACGGCTGATCGAGAAATGCCATGTCACCGGTGCCTGCCTCTTCGGGACAAACGTCCAGGACCCACTCCAAGTCAGGGAGCTGACCCGGTCCTTGCAGGAGCTCGCCGCGAGACAAGGGGACCCACCACTCCTCCTGGCTATCGATCAGGAAGGCGGCATTGTGACCCGCTTGAAATGGCCCTTCGCCGTCTTCCCGGGAAATATGGCTTTGGGGGCAGCCGGCTCGGAGGATGCGGCCCACCGCGCTGCCTCGGTCCTGGCCAAGGAGATGAAGGCGGTGGGGCTAAACGTTGACTTCGCCCCGGTCCTGGACGTCAACGATAATCCCACCAACCCGGTCATTGGCATTCGTTCCTTCGGCGCTGACCCCGAAGCGGTTGGCCGCCTGGGGACGGCCACGGTGCGGGGCTTCCAGGACAACGGCCTGGCTGCCTGTGCTAAACACTTTCCCGGCCACGGCGACACCGAACTGGATTCTCACCTTTCCTTGCCCAGGGTGCCCCACGATTGGCCGCGCCTGGAGGCGGTGGGGCTTCTACCATTCCGGGGAGCCATCGCCGCCGGCGTGGCCAGCATCATGACCGCCCACGTGACCTTCCCCGCCGTTGAGGATTTGCCCGCCACCCTCTCCCAAAAGGTCTTGACCGGGCTGTTGCGTCAAAGGTTGGGGTTCCAGGGCGTCATCTTCACCGACTCCCTGGACATGAAGGCCATTGCCGACAACTTCGGCGACCAAGAGGCGGCGGTGATGGCCGTCCAGGCCGGCGCCGACGTTCTACTGCCCCTGGGCAGCCTGGAGCATCAACTTATGGTATACCAGGCCCTGATAAAAGCGGTGCAGGATGACTTCGTCACGGAATCGCGGCTGGATGCTTCGCTACGAAGAGTACTGGCGATGAAATACCGGTACGCCCTGCCCGCTGCATCCTTCCAGGGGCTGGCCGGATTTCCCGAGGAAGCCCATCTGGAGATCGCCCTCAGCACCGCCCAGGCCTCCATCACCCTGGTGCGGGACGACCGAGGCCTGATCCCTCTTCGCCTGGGCGGCGGAATGACTCTGGCACTCATCGAGTTCACCCAGGTGCGCTTTTCACTGGCGGAAGAGATGCGAAAAACCTCCGAGCTACTAACGAGAGAGATCAGGCGCCGCCATGGGCTGGTCCGCCCTGTCAGCCTCAGCTCGCCTCCACCGCCGGACCAGGCAGCCCGGGCCCGGCAGGTAGCCGGGGAAAGCGACGTGATCATCGTCGCCACCCGCAACGCTGATTTGCACCCCGAGCAAGGCCGCCTGGTCCGCGAACTCCTGGCCCTGGGCAAGCCCACCGCCATCATGGCCCTGCGTAACCCCTACGACCTGATGGCCTTTCCCCAGGCCCCAACCTACCTGGTGACCTATGGAGATGCGCCATGCTCAGTGGAGGCGGTGGTGCAGGCGCTGTTTGGGGACTTAGCACCCCGGGGCCACCTCCCGGTTTCAATCCCAGGCCTGTATCCCATCGGGCATGGCCTCACCCCGTAAACGGGAATCCCTGAAGGGCCCTGCCAGTCGAGGTAGATAAATGTCGGCCCAGATAATGCCTTATCGCTGTTCGCAAGCAAGCGAGGTGGTCCGCCTGTGGAACCGCGTTCTAGGGCAAGGGTTTCCACTCCGACGCAGGCTGTTCCACCAACAAACCAGCGGGGACCCCAACTTCAGGGCCTCCGATGCCTTCGTCGCCCTGGAGGCCGGGGCCATCGTCGGCTTTATCCTGGCCAAGGTCTGGCGAGGCACCGAGGGGCCTTGCGAACATTACCGGGGGACCGGTTGGATCACTGCCCTGGTAGTCGATCCAGGCCACCAAAGGATGGGTATAGGCACCCGGCTACTGGCTCAAGCGGAGGGACACCTGAAGGCCCAGGGAGCGGCGCTGAGTGTCCTGGGCGGGAGCTTTCACCACTTCTTCCCGGGGGTACCCACTTCGCTTCCCGGGGCTCGGGCCTTCTTCCAGGCCCACGGCTACGCCTTCGACGAAAGCGTCTCCTACGACCTCCTCCGGGACCTGGGCGACTACGAGACGCCAGCCCCGGTGGAAGGCCTCCTCTCCAAATTCAGGAATGGCGTCGAGGTCGGGCCTTGCCGGGAATGCGAGGCCCAGGGGCTACTCGAGTTCATCGCCCGGGAGTTCTCGGGGCGGTGGTGGTGGGAGACCAGGCGCTTCCTGGAGCTGGGCGGCGACAGCGGGGAGCTGGTGCTCCTGCGGGAGGCTGGGGGGATCAGCGGCTTCTGTCACGTTTTCACCCCCCGCTCCCAGGTGATCGGTCCCTGCATCTACTGGGCCCCTCTTCTTGGGAGGCGCTACGGTGGGTTAGGCCCCATCGGCATCGCCGAGGGCTCGCGAAAAAGAGGGCTGGGCATGGCGCTCCTCTGCTGGTCCCTGGAATACCTGAAGTCCCAGGGCGCGCGCCGCACCGTCATCGACTGGACCACCCTGCTGGGCTTCTACGGCAAGTTGGGGTTTGTCCCCTGGAAATCCTATTGGCATGGGGAAAAAGCGTTTTGATCCCCGGCATCATTCCAGGACCTTGGTCAGGGCATAGCTCACCACGCTAATGACGATGGCGCCCAGGAGCGCCGCGGAGAAACCGGCTACGTGGAAGCCCAGTTTGAGCTGCCCGGACAGCCAACTGGTTAGAAGCAGCATGCCGGCGTTCACCACCAGGGTGAAGAGACCCAGGGTCAATACGTTCACCAGGCAGGTGGCGAACATCACCAGGGGCCGGATCAGGGCGTTCACCAGGCCGAAGAGTGCCGCCACGATGACGACGGTCAGCCAATCTCCGGCAAAGGTGATGCCGTTGGGCACCAGGGAGATGACACGAAAGCCGTCGGCAAAGCGCACGTTGGGGACGATCTGGGCCGCCATGAACAGTGCCACCGCATTGATCAGCCACCTGAGGGCTATATTCCTCATTGTCTGCTCCCGGCCTTTACTTCTTGCACCTGAATCCCCTTCTCTCTACTCGACGAACACCTCCACTTTTTCCCCGTGCTCCTCGTCTTCCACATCCACGATCTTGCCCTCCGTGCCGCTCTTGATGGCGTCCAGTATCTCGTCTAGATTGAGGCCGCCGAGCTCCTGAGCCCGGTGGGCCCCGAACCGCACCCCCATTCTCGCCCCGATCTCCGCCAGGCCCAGCGGGATATTCACGTTAACCTTGCGCTTTCCGGTGCGCATATCAGTGACTCGCACCCGGAACCATCGCCCCCTGGTGGATTTAACGTCAGCGGCACCCGCAGGGGTCTCCAGGGCACCCAGAAGTTTTACCCCGTCCTCGGCGCTGATCTGCCCTTTCTCCACCATCTTTAGGATCTGTAACTTTTCGTCCTCCAGCATTTCGTACTCCTTGCTTCATTCTCTACCGAGAGTATAGGGAACCCGCCTGAGGGCAGGCAGGAGAGTGTCGTTTCGCTCTCTCTTCCTGGCCCACGTTGACCGTCCTATTGTCTTCGGCCCTCTCCACCACCACGGGGCAACCACGAGGCACCAGGAGAAAGCAATCCTCCCCGGCGTGCAGGATCACCGCATCGCCCTCCCGCTTGACCTGGAAATCCTTGGGCCCGCCCCGTCCACGCAGCTTGATGGCAGGCTCGTTCCAACCCCTGATCTCCAGTTCCCCCTGGCCGCCCAACACCGAGAGCCGGGGAGCGCCAGATACCTGGAAAACGTCCTCGTACATCCTCGCCTCCTTAGAGATGAGCACTACAGCAAATAGCCGCCGCTTAGTAACAAGTCGGCTTGGGGAGCCGACCTACGCTCTTGTCCGGCTCTGGATCGTAATGCCAGCGAATAGGACTCACCTTAGGCTTTCTGCCTCAGAGGGATCACGCCTTGTCCAGCTCGGCCAGCTTTGCCAGGGCCTGGTCCACGGTCAACTCTCCCCGCTCCACTTCTCGCAAGATGGCCATCTCCGGCGTGTCGTCGGGGCCACTGGCCGGAGCCGGCGGAGCCATCCTCGGCTCGGCGGCGGGCCTGGATTCCATCTCCGCCCCGCCGATGAACAAGTTGCCTGATACCGAGCGCAATTCCACCGAGGCCCCACCCTCATTGATAACCCCTTGCCAAAAGCCGCGGCCCCCTTCCACCACCCGGCAGGGTAGGTCGCAATATACCCGCCCGCTGGTCGTCTTGGCCCTCACGGAACAACGAGCCTCCCGGGGGACGACGAGCCGGAAGTTCCCGCTCACCGAGTTGACCGCATAGCTCCCCTGGGGGCTCAGATTGGTCTGGGCGGAGACGCTGGCGCTCACCGCCTTGGCCCACAGCGATGAAAGCTGGCAGTTCACCAGTTTCGCGTCGCCGCTGACCAGCTTGGCCCCAAAGTTCCCCTTGAGGTTCTCCACCGTGGTCACGCCGCTGACGGCGTGGATCATGGCGCTTCCCTGGATGTTGGCCAGTTGCACGTCGCCGCTGACGGACTTGGCATAGACCGCGCCGCCGATGTCACTCACCTCCATGGGGCCGCCCACTGTTCGTATAGATACCTGACTGGAAACCGGCACCTGGACGTCGTAATTTACCTCCGGTGGCGTCCGGCTCACGCCAAGCCAGCCGAAGATGCTGTCCCTGCCGCCCACGACGGTGCGGGCCGTCACTCGATGGCCGCTTTGCTCCATCTCCACCCAAGTCTCTTCGTAGGCCCGCTGTGCTCCCAAATAGCTCCCCAGCCGCTTGACTGCCGTGATGTGGACCTCGGGCCTGTCCCAACCTCTGACCTGGATGTGGCCCCGGACGTTCACCAGCGAGAACTCAGCCCGATCGCCGACCTGGAACGTCTTTTCATATCGTTCTTCTTCAGTGTTCATCCCCAACCTCATCTTGCCAAACGAAACTGGCTTGTTTCAGACCTAATGCGCCGGCCTGACGCCCCTGGCTACAAAGCCGTCATTTGCCCTTAAGCAGCCGTGCTGCCTGGTCGGCGGTGATCTGACCCTGGGCCAGTTTATCCAGGATCTCCTTGCGTTGCTCGGGGGAAATAGCCAACTCCTCGGCCGCTTTCACCCGATCGGTATAGCCCAGGGCAGCGAGCACATCGTTGAGGCGATTCACCACCGTGGGATAGGATATGCCCAACTCCAGGCCCGCGTCCTTGAGGCTGCCGCGGTTCTTGATGAACGTTTCCACAAACTGCATTTGCTCCCGGGTCAGGCGCTGGAACCTCCCCAAGGCGAAGTTTCCCTCCAGGGCACTGTCACAGCTCGGGCAGTGCAGC
>DYIS01000104.1:5290-8427 GCA_020723545.1 Ktedonobacter racemifer | reverse complement strand
GATGAAGCACTCCGGCTTATCTTACGCTCTCCTGCCTGACTTTGCAAAAGCCCTGAGGAGGTATTATAGTGAGCCATCCTCCCGCAGGTTCGGAACCTGCGGGAGGATCAACGGGTTCTTGCTTTTGGGGCCTTCCAGACAGCGCCAGACGTAGAGCAGCCTATGGAGGACAATGAGATTGGTGAAAACAGCCAGGAGAGCCAGCGTGAGGTAGATCTGCCCCACCAGGGAGCCGATCATCACCATGAGCAGCCGCACGTCGCGGGAAAAGAGAGAGGCGATCCCCGAGCGGAATTCCACTGTGGTGGAGGCCTCGGCCCGGGCCCGTGAATAGCTCACCAGGAGCGAGCCTGACAGGGCAAGGAAGCCGAGGAACCACGCCTCGGGTCTGGCCTCGTATCTCTGGGCCCAAAAAACCATCCCCAGCACGATGGCGGCGTCGGCATAACGGTCCAGGACGGCATCGAAAAAGGCGCCGAAGCTGGACTCCATTCCCTTTAAGCGGGCGATCTCACCATCTACGCCGTCGACTACAGAGGAGAGCTGGGCCAGGAGCCCACCCAGAACGTTACCGCCCAGGGCATAGGCCGGCAGGCTCGAAAAGCCGATGAGAAAACTCAAAAAGGAAACCTGGTTGGGGGTCAGGCCGGTCCTGGCCAACCACCTGGCCATGGGGCGAGAAAACCGGCGATTGAGATGCCGGGAAACCAGGCCATCGTAGCTCATAACCCCATCCTTTTCAGATTGGCCTCAGCGTAGGCCAGGTCTTCCGGCGTATCCACATCGAGCCAGGAACTGCCCGACACGTCGCAAGCCCCCAGCCCAGGGCCGTGGTCGATGAGCCACTTCATCGCCTGGCTGATGGTCCGGCCGCCGAGCTCATGAGAGGCAGTGGCCTCTATGGCTTCGAAAACGGGACTATGCAGGAGGAAGAGCCCTGTGTCTACAGCGTTCCATCGCTTTAGCTTCTTCCCGATGTCCTTGATCAGCCCCGATACCGAGATGAAAACCTTCGTGGCATCGTTGACCTGGGGCGCGGCCTTCGCCATTCTGTCCACGCATAGCCAATTACGCCTGATATCGGTGGCCAAAAGTGCGACCACCATGTCTGGCTCCACCAGATGATCGGACATGGCCAGCACGAAGGACTGGTCATCCAGAAGCTCCCGGGCTGCCAGGAGGGAGGTGGCGTTGCCCGCTTCATAGTCGGGGTTGAAGACGGCGGTCGCCTGGGCACCGTGGCGATGGTTGCTACCCAACCAAGCCTCGATCTTATGGCCCAGGTAGCCCACCACCACTATTATCTCCCGTATGCCAGCGTGGGCCAGGGACTCAATGGTGTAGTCAATGAGAGGGCGACCCCGCACTTTAAGCAGGGGTTTGGGGCAATGGCTGGTCAGGGGAGCCAGCCTGCTGCCATTGCCGGCCGCCAAAATCACCGCTTTCACTACACGCACCCCTTAGAATCCTCCCGCAGGTTCCGAACCTGCGGGAGGATCACCTGCAAAAATCCACCCCGGTGTATGTACTGCTACAGGCGTTCGAACCGTTCCACGTCCCAAACAAAGATATTGGCTGGCGTGCTGAGAACAGTGTCAACTCCCCCACCCAGGCTGTCCCTGGACCGGTTGGTGGATCGGACCACCTCCAGCACCTGTCCTAGGGCCTCCTGTCCTACGCCCACCAGCACGGCTCTCAGCTCTCCTCCACCGGACTCCAAGTGGGAGTCCAACAGGGTGGCCTGGCAACTGTGCTCGATCAACTGGCTCAAGAGCAGCCCGGTCACATCGCCGGGGACCAGTGCCAGAACCATCTTCACATGGCTGTCCCTGCCCCCTTGGTCATAGGAGCAATAGCAGGGGCCACCCTGGGCGCACCCCAGGCAACAATATGCGACGCCACCCATGTATACCCGGGGCCACCCGACTGGGAGGCTGCAGTTACCGCAGCGAACCACTTCTTCCTCATTCAAGATGATCACCCATCGCCGTACGGTCATCCAGCCGCCTTTCTTTACTAGTAAAGAAACTGTTCCACTTCCCACATGAAAATTGTCGCGCCGCCCACCGGCACCTCCATCGGCGGAGGTAATTCGGTCGGCCCTAAAGGTAGGAGGGCAGGGCTCACCTGGCTCAGGAGCTCTGCCCGCTGTCGGCACGTGTCCTTAATGATTCGGATGACCTCTTCCACCTGCTTCGCCTCTGCGGCGATGAGCACCGTGGAATTGCCCCGGCGCAGGAACCCACCGGTGGAACTGATCCTGGTGGCCCGATGCCCGGCTTGGGTCAAGGCGTCAAGCAGGTTCCCCACATCCAGATCCTGAACTATAGCTGCCACCATCTTCACGGCTGAACTCCGGTACTATTAACAAGTGTCGTGGCCGACCACACCCACGAATTAAGGATACCAGAACAAGGTGAAAAGTCGGGTTAACCCAGGTAAACGGAAGGTAAAAAAAGATAAGCCCTCCGTGGGCTGGCGGAGGGCTTATCTTGACCGATCTTGACCCTATTACTCCTTTTTGCGGAATCGGTATCCTACCCCTCTTTCAGTGAGTATGAGCTGGGGATTCTGAGGATCACGCTCGATCTTCTCCCTAAGGCGTCGGATATAGACCTTTAAGTAATCGGTTTCGCCCTTGTACTCACGTCCCCAGACCTTGGCCAGGAGGGTGTCGTGGGGGAGGATCTGGCCCGCGTTCCGCACCAGGTGATAGAGCAGATTGTATTCAGTAGGGGTGAACTTGACCGGCGCACCGTTCACGCGCACCTGGCGTTGGCCAAAGCTGATGGAAAGCCGGCCATCCTCATAGTCGGCGGCCGCCGCGGTGGGCAAGGGCATCTCGGCCCGGCGCAGCACCGCCTTGATCCGTGCCAGGAGCTCCATGTGGCCGAAGGGCTTCGTGATGTAGTCGTCGGCTCCCAGCTCCAATCCCCGGACCTTGTCTATCTCCTCGTCCCTGACCGTAAGCATAATGATGGGCACATCCGAGAACTCTCGGATCCTCCGGCAGGCCTCAAAGCCGTCCATCCCTGGCAGGCCGATGTCCAGGATCACCAGATCCGGGCTCGCGCTCTCCACCAAATCCACCGCCGTCTCGCCGTCGCCGGCGTGGATTACCTGGCAGCCCGACCACT